>DATLAF010000054.1:0-2329 GCA_035527635.1 Thermoplasmatota archaeon
CCGTCAATGAGGATAAACACAAAAAGGAAAAGAAGCAGTGTTTTTTTTAGGGGGAATACTTTTTTTTGGAGATAAAACCCTAGTAAGAGAAAGATTAACACATAGAGGGTCGTCTGAATGTAAATAAGCGGTGAGATGAACCAATACACCAACGGATCAGTAAAATAGTTCGTATCTTCTAAGACCCGGGTCACAGGACCAAATAAAATATAAGGGAATAACGCAAGGCAGAAATACCAATCAATGTTGATATCAAGTTTCTTTAAAAGCTTATAGAGTCCATAGAGGGCGGCGACAAGGATGATTCCATAGGTAATCTCTGAAAAAAGTGTATATCCTTCTTGAGCGGTGACACCATGGAAAGAGACTGAATGTCCTGCTGCATCAGCAATCACAGGCCCCCAATAGTACTTCCAGATCCATTGATCATAAATCAGAGTTGGTGCAAGGAGATATCCGATGATAACTGCTACAATGATACCAAGAAAGATACCAAGGATGAGAGGTATTTTCTGTTGTACTATAAGCCTTCGAAGGTTCATTTGCTCAGGGCTAAGAAAATGAGTATTTATTAATTTACCTTCCGCATGAATTCGTATGACAATTATTATAAAGGAAAAATATTATGTATTATGTAAAGGAAATAATATGAAGAAAAAAATTACAATTCTCTGCATAGTTTTGATGCTTCTCCCAATTATCTCGGTAAGTACTCTACAAACCAGTACTGCCCAAGAAATGCTCACCTTACCGTCATCGTTCAGCTGGCAGGATATCAATGGAACCGATTATACGACCCCTATTAAAGATTAGTCACCTGCACCCACCTGCGAAGCGTATGGCCTCTGTGCAGCTCTAGAAACAAATATGCAATACCAGCTTAAGGAACTCTACGACCCAGATCTTTCAGAAAATCATTTATATTTCTACGCTGGAGGAAGCATCGAAAAAGGATATGTCAATATCATTGATGCGGCAAACTATCTCAAACAATTCGGTGTCCCAGATGAAGGATGTTTCCCTGACCCACATCGAGCATTTGATTATCCCTTTGAAAGTCTCCCCGGATGGGAAAACAGAACCGTGAAGATAACCGAGTGGGGCTGGGTTGACCATACCATCAGTGCCATGAAACAAGCATTGATAGACCATGGGCCTCTGGTTATCTGTATCCATTTTTGGAACGATTTCTTTTACTATTTTGGAGGGGTGTACAAAAACCATGCGGGAAAATATGCGGGGGGACATGTTGTTACCATCGTAGGATATAACGATAGTCAGAACTGCTGGATTGTGAAAAACAGCTGGGGGACAAAATGGGGAGAACAGGGCTGGTTCCGGATGTCCTATGATGCCGATATGATAGCAGAATGGTACGGGAACGGTACCGGGGTGATGTACATTGATGGCGTCTACGGAAACCTTAAGCCGGATGTTCCAAAAGTGTATATCGAAACACCTCTTTACTATCACACCTATATCTTCGGCAGAGAACTTCCAACACTTTTGAAAAAACTCCCGCTTCAGAAAGCAGCTGCACGAATCCTCGGGCCGCTCGCGATACAAGTCACAGCTGAAAATACCAATTCAGTGGAATTCTTCATCGATGATGTGCTGCAATCCACCGATTCAGAAGCACCGTTTACCTGGGACATGCAAGTATCCCGTGGACTGCACACCCTTATGGTGAAAGCCACAAATGAGGACAATAATTCCTCCCTTGATATCGAAGATATTTATAGGCTTCTCTAGCCAAAGTATTTGTACAATTATTACAACAAAATACTTTTTTATATTTATCATTCTACGATAACAAAATATTTATAAACAAAATCAATTACATACACTATTGGTGCACTAGGAGAAAAATTTGTGGATGCGGATTTCAATAAATTAGAAGAGGTTGATCTCTTTCTTAAAGATAAAGAGTTCAAAAAGGAAAAATGGATTCGTACTGGGATATCAGGATTTGATGATCTTATAAAAAATGGTATTCCTGAAGGGTCTAATATCATTGTCGCTGGTGGACCAGGGTGTGGAAAAACAATATTTTGTTTACAAACTCTGTATAATTTAGCATGTCAAGGGCATGATTGTGTTTTTCTTTCTATGGAAGAACGACCGGATCGACTGAAATCACATATGATATCATTTGGTTTTGATGTCAAAGAAATAAAAAACGAACCAAAGAGCCTGTCTGAGTAATACCTAAATCACAATAAAATATCGCTATCTATATCAGGAGACAACAGATACACATCTCTTAGATGAAGAGATGAGTAAAACATATCGTTTTTATGACCCTGAACAAATACTCCTTTTTCCCCCA
>DATLAF010000055.1:0-2323 GCA_035527635.1 Thermoplasmatota archaeon
CTTCAACAATCTTCCGGCATAAATTTGCCTCTTCAATCTTTCCAGTTTGAACAAAATGTTGGCTCATCTTCACAAAAACCAATCCCACATCTATAAAATCATTAACATTGTCAGGAAGATCAATCCTCTCCTCATCCGCAATTCCAGCAGCAACCTTAAGGGCCTCTTCCCACTGTTCAACTTTTGAAAAAGCATAGATCCCAGCAATTTCGTAACGTAGGTTCGTTAGATCCTTCTCATGGGCTATGGCAAGTTGCTCAATGCCATAGGTTATATTTCCCCTTTCTATTGAAGCAATTCCAAGGTAGTAACGAGCTGCTGCTTCATCCTCGGGTTTAACTTCTTTATTAAAGACTTCGATTTCTTTCTCAAGGGTCTTGATAACTTCATCATATTTTCCTTGCTTATGATACACCTCAGACAAAGATAGGATAAGCTGCGCGGACTTAGGGAATTGTTTGAGGGCTTTCGTAAGTATTTCTTCTGCCATCTCAAGCTTATCATACCTTGAATACAACAGCCCTATCTTAGATGAAAGCTCGGCATTCATCTCCTGAACTCTTATCAGCCATGGGAACGCGCCGTCAAAGTCTCCTAAGCGAAGGAAAAGGAGACCGCCTTTTAAGGCTTTTTGGGGATCATGAATTGATTCAAAGGCCTTTAAAGCAGCAGGGATTTTCCTTTTATCTCTCCACTCTCTTCCCTCCATGCTATTGGTTATTCGAAACATATCGTTCCTTCTCACATTCACACCCGTATTTATTAATGCCTCTTCTAGGTCCTCGAATACTTTACCCCGAAAGCCGATGGCTGAATTTCTGGGAAAAAGCCTTACCTGATAGACGCTCTCATCCCTCTTTAACAACCTATCTAGGTAAGATATTGCGAGGTTTTTGGCCTCTTTAGCCGGTTCAACCTTAATCCCAAATGCTATGTTCTTCGCGGTAGGCAAAAGCTTCTTGAAGAGGGCTAATGCAAATCTGTCTCCTGGGCTTATAAATTCATCAGCATCCATAACTAAAATATAATCACATGTTGCCTCTCGGATGCCAAGATTTCTCGCCTTCGAAAAATCGTCTTCCCATTTCGTTTCAATAACTTTGCCGCCGAATTCCTTTACAATTTCTTTTGTTCTATCAGACGACCCTGTATCTACAACAATGATCTCATCTACAATGCCATCCACGGATTTCATCGCTTTTCCAATCTGTGTCTCCTCATTCCTGGCAATCATGCACAGGCTCAGTCTCAATGGCTGCCACTCATCTCTATCTATAGCCGAAAGAATTTCCTTGGAAAAGGTATTGCCTCTCACATCTTTCAATCTATTGAGGTATTCAACTGCCCTACCTTTCTCACCTTTTAATAGGTAAAGCTTCCCGAGATTTTCCAACACTAACAAACTCTTTTCATGCTCCGCAGTCTTTTCAAGCCAGGCAATGGCTTTGTCTATATCCAAAAGGTTCGAATATATAAAACTACCCATTATTTGAGCATGATATATTTCCTTATCATCAGGACGATGCTTAATCCATGTCTCAAAAAGGTTTTTTGCTTTGCCAAATAAACCTTCCTTGCAGAGAAAATCCAACATTGGAATATACATTTTCAGGTTGCCAAATCCTTGTTTTGCGCCTTCTGTAAAACCAGCAAATTGACCTCTGTGTACTAGTCTAAATCCTGTATACATTTCACTGAGTTCAACCATATCTTCCTTTTGGGTAATATCATAAATGAGTTCCCCCTTCAGACATCTCAAATCATGACCGCGAGGGCTTTCTTCGCTATCAGGTTCTTCATAGAGAATGGGTTCAATAACAAGGCTTGGCACAATTGTTCCGCAAACCCATGATATTTTCTCCATATTAGCATTTACTAAACACTCCAGGCAGACTTCTGCTAAATTCTTTCTCACTAATCGAGGTTCTATCGCATGAACATATAGAGAATTCCCCATGTCTTTGAATTGATCCAATTTCCTGACCCATTGGTAATTTTGAATCAAGTTATCAATTCTTGTGCTCCTTGTATAAACACCGTACCCCATAGTAGAAGTTTCTTTTAACATTTTCATAAGCTTGTTGACGGAAGATACAACAGGCATTTCATCGGGCTTAATAAAAAGGACCCACTCAAGCCGCAATACAGATGTTAAAGTATTCATATCCGCAATGCATACGCCCAGATCTGATATTTCTGAATTGTTTTGATTATTGGACCCCAAATCAATAAAAAAGACCTTATCGGTCAACTTGGTTGCATGTCTAATACATTCTTGCAACTCAGGAAAATCATATTTTCCAATAATGCATACCGATAGGAT
>DATLAF010000056.1:0-15435 GCA_035527635.1 Thermoplasmatota archaeon
TGGTCTGATACACGTGGAAGGGGATGACAGCAAGAAACATTGATGAGAGCAGGGCAAGGTCACGTCGTTTCGTAAGCTCATAGACGATAAAATAGAAGATCAATACAGTCAGCCCACCAAAGATCGGGGCGATCTTCGGCATCACCCAGAGGAGATCAATCCCGGTGATCCAATGACCAAGCGCAGAGAAAATATACAACACCGGGAAGTAGTTATACATACCACCCCAGCCGTTGTACTCGTTGAAGATTTGCTGATTTTCGACAAATCGTGAGGTTAACCCATAGTAAATCCCAAAATCACCACCCCATGCCGCGTTCATCCAAGCGGGAAATGACCGTACCACGATAGCAATGCCTGTAACCAGGAACAACCAGAAGTACCATGATTTCAGAAAACCCCATCGTTTCATAAGTAAAATATCCGTCCTCATGGGTAATACCCATCAGATTTAAAGCTGTTATGGTTTCCGATTATCTTTTCTCCATGACAATACGGAGAATATTTTCTACGGTTTTTTTCACGTCGCATTCTCTAGTAATCCCGGTTTTCTCCGATGCTATTTTCACATCAGATTTTAAATCGATTGCATCCTGCAGCACTGAATAAAACGTACCCAGTTCGTTATGATATTTTGAAAGATATTCTTGTTCTATCTGACCGGGTGTTGGGATGAACAAGGCTTTTGTACCAACCACTGCGAGATCCATGATCGTTGAATACCCAGAGCGTGACACCACCAGCTTTGCTTTATTCAGCAGATCTTCCCGCAGTTCTTTTGTCACAAACGAATAGGTCGTCAGATGTTTCTTTTTTACTATGGAGTATTTCTCTACTTTACCTAAAGTCATGACGACGTTTCCCTCGAGCTCATGGGCTTGTGATACGAGTTTTTCCTCAAGGATGCTTCGTTGGGGTTCAGGGCCAGAAATCGAAATCAAATATTCGATATCCTTTTTCATTGGACGTTTCGTAAAATCAGAGAGCACTCCGACGTAATGAATTGCATTTTCATCGATTCTTTTTAGATTATGTGACAAATCACCGGAGAGGTTGTTTTCTTTATAATCAGGTACCATGATGCCAACGTACCGTTTGAAAAAAAACAGATTGAATCGCTCCATGGTGCGTTCAAACATCTTTATCTGAAGCGGGTTCATGATTCGCATCTGATGAGAGATGAAAAACGACGGGATCTTCTTACTGTACATATCATACCGAGCATCAGAGATGATACAATCATAGTGTTTTTGGTTAAGGATTTTCTGCAGCCGGGCTAACCCATCCTCAATTCTTTTGATAAATACCGGCCAGTACACCATGCTTTTTGCAAGGAACTGTCTGGTGTTCTCAGAGACTAACATCGGGTAATCAGGGATATCAACATAGCATGCATCCTCCCCAAGTTCCTTTTTCAGTACCTCTAAACTTCGTCCATTTGAAATAACAGTGACGCTGTTTTTTTCTTTGATGAGCTTTCGAATGACCGGCAAGGATCGTGTCGCGTGTCCAAGACCCCATGAACACACTCCGTAAATGATTTCCATATAAGGGATTGTATTTTGCATGACGTTAAATAGCTAACTAAAACACGAGTATTTATAGAAGAAACACTATTTCACTTGGGAACCATATGAACTGGAGAGAAAAACTTTCAACGATTACCTCTCAGAATAATAGTCTACTCTGTGTTGGACTTGACACCGATAAGGGAAAAATACCAAAGTTTCTGATTGAGGCTAGTAAAAATCCATTGTTGGATTTCAACAAAGCAATCATTGATGCAACCAAGGACCTAGTCTGTGCGTATAAACTTAACATGGCGTTTTATGAAATAGGGGGGCGGAAAGGTATTGAGGCACTTGAAAAAACCATCCAGTATATCCCTCGGAACATCGTTATCATCCTTGATGGGAAGCGCAATGACATTGGCAATACCGCTAAGAACTATGCCCAATCCCTCTTTGATACCCTTAAGGGGGATGCGGTAACAATCAATCCCTATCTTGGCAAGGACGGGATCATGCCGTTCTTAGAGTATACGGACAAGTGTAGTTTTATCCTATGTCGAACCTCAAATCCCTCAGCAGGTGATTTTCAGGACCTTCTTGTCTCATCTACACCTGTATATCAAATCGTTGCGCAGAAGATACGCGAATGGAATACGAATAATAACTGTGGTGCGGTCGTCGGTGCAACATATCCGGAGGAACTGAAAACCGTTCGAACGATCTTGGGAGAGGCTATCCCTATTCTCATCCCTGGTGTTGGAAAACAAGGAGGCGATATTGAAAAAACCGTACGAAACGGGACGAATGCACAAGGTGAAATGACTCTTATTAATTCCTCCCGTGAAATCATCTTTGCTGGTGAACATCAGGATTTCGCAGAACAATCGCGTAGAAAAGCAGAGTTGGTTCGCAACGAAATCAATAAATATCGATAAAAAACAAAGGAGCGAAACGTTAATTAATCAATAACGGTATGTTTTTTTATCCTTGATACGAAGATCTCCATGACCACATGATTGGAGAAGCAAGTTCAAGGTAACAATTGATATCGATTAGGGTCCCTCTATGATCAAGCAGACGTAATGTCAAGAAATGAAAAAGAGGATAACCACGATATCATAGAACTGTCGCGAGAAGCGTTGCAGTGTTCTCCCGCTGCTGCTTACTGTGGAGAATGCTGTGTCACCACACCCAATGCATCATAGTATTTTGTGTTGGGTGACAGCGACAACACACTCATTATCGTCCTGATAATTCACACCATTGGCAACAACCATCTCATTATGCACAATCTTTATTTTTCACAGATTATTTCAGATACTATTATAACCTAAAAAACAATATCATTCATAAGCAATAAACTGTGAAATCTTTATTGATTATGGAGGAAAATTCTAAAGTTTATTTGAGAAAAAAGAAGAACTCAGATAAAAACGAAAAGCTTATAACAAGGGGGTAGGTTTTATGGTTAAAATTCGCACATCATATCAAAAAAAGTTCAAATACCGTATGCTCTCGATGAACATAACAAGCTATTTGGGAGTAGATATTATCAATAAACACAACATGTGCTATTGGTGAGGACGAAGAGGAATGAAGATTGCAATGATCGGCTGGGAATACCCGCCATTTAAAGTGGGAGGTTTAGGAACCCACTGTTATGGGTTGACCCATGGTCTTGCCGATAAAAATGTACATATCGACTTCTATATGCCGAAGCTCAGACAAAAAGTCAAGAGTGATAAAAAGAATATTCATATTATTGAAGTTGGCGAATCAGAGGTATATCCGTACGATCGACCTGATGACAAAGCACTTGGCGGGAAATTCTTCGATGCGGTCTATCGATACAATGATTTGCTGGTTCAACGGGTGAAAGGTAAGTACGATCTCATACACTGTCATGACTGGCTTACTATGAAAGCAGCAGTGGCTCTGAAAGAAAAAATGGGCATCCCTCTTGTTTTGACTGTCCACTCAACCGAATATGACCGATCTGGATGGATTTATCCTAACCAATGGTTCATCGATATCGAACGGCAAGGGATGCAAAAAGCAGATCGTATTATCGCGGTAAGTGAGTTCACCAAACGAGTCATCGTGGAAAAATACGGGATACATCCGGATAAAATCACCGTGGTTCACAATGCAGTCTATCCGATCGGAGAAGGCGAGAAACGAAACCTTGTCCTGTTCTTAGGCAGATTGACGATACAGAAAGGCCCAGAGTTTTTCCTGAAAACAGCAAAAAAAGTATTAGACTACGAGGATGCTCGGTTTGTGGTTGCAGGAGTTGGTGATATGCTTCCTCGTTTAATTGAGCAAGCGGTTCACCTTGGGATCTCAAATAAAGTCATTTTTACTGGAAAACTCACGGAAGAGGAAGTTAAACATATCTATAAGATCTCAAGTATCTATGTCATGCCATCGGTCAGTGAACCATTTGGTATCACCGCTCTGGAAGCGATTTCTGCGGGGACACCGACAATTGTCTCAAAAAGCGCAGGTGTCTCGGAGGTATTGAAGAATTGTTTTAAGGTAGATTTCTGGGATACTGATGAGATGGCAAACAAAATTATCGCACTTTTACGCTACGGTTCCCTGCGTGACACTATGAGACAAAGTTCAAATAGGGAAATACAATTGTTTACCTGGGACCGCGTCGCAGAACGGACGCTTCAAGTCTACAGGGGCCTTGCCTAATATGCCATCTATATGTTTCTACTTCGAAGTACACCAGCCATTTAGATTAAATCATTTTTCTGTATTTAATATCGGGAATACAAAAGATGTCCATTCCACGTATTTTAATAAGCAACTTAACCGAAAGATATTTGAAAAGGTGGCGCACAAGTGCTATCTCCCTACCAATAATTTATTACTTGAATTGATTCGGAAGTCTGACGGAAAATTTCGCATCTCCTATAGTCTTACTGGGACATTCGTTGAATACTGTGAGAATTATCTACCTGAGCTTCTTGATAGTTTTAAGGAACTCTTTAAAACAGGTGCAGTCGACCTTATTGATGAGACCTATTTTCATTCCCTGTCTGGGTTATACGATGAGTTAGATGAGTTTGAGGATCAAGTCAAGATGCATCGACAGATGATCCGGCGGATCTTCAACTACAAGCCAAAAGTGTTTCGAAACACGGAGGCTATCTACGATAACAGAATCGCCCGAAAAATTGCTGACCTTGGGTATAAAGGCATCATCACAGAAGGAGCGGAACGAATCCTTGGATGGCGTTCGCCTAACTTTATATACAAACCAGTCAATGCTAACCTTAAAGTCCTCTTGCGTAACTATAAACTCAGTGATGATGTTGGGTTCCGATTTTCAGCTCGTAACTGGCCTGGGTTTCCGCTTACCGCAGATAAATATGCGAACTGGATGTCGAATTCGTTTGGTGACGTCATTAACCTGTTCATGGATTATGAGACCTTTGGGGAGCATCAATGGGTGGAAACAGGGATTTTCGAATTCCTAAAGCATCTCCCTGGCGAAGTACTGAAACATGACAACCTTGATTTTGCCACCGTAAGCGAAGCAGTAGAACGGTACGACACGGTCGGCGACATCGACTCCCCCTGGGCGATTTCTTGGGCAGATGAAGACAGAAATGTTTCGACATGGCTAGGAAATGACATGCAGATTGCCTGCTTCAATGAACTAAAAGACATTGGACAAAAACTAAAAAGAAAAGGAGATCGAGATCTCCTGTACATCTGGAGATTACTACAAACATCAGATCACCTTTATTATATCTCGACGAAAGGTTTTGAAGACGGTAATGTTCATGCGTATTTCAGTCCGTATGACATCCCCTATGATGGGTTTATTAACTACATGAACATCTTACAAGATTTAAAGGAAAAATCAGAACACCGGTGAGGAGACGTAATATTCAATGAAGATTGTGCATTTTTCCTGGGAGTACCCCCCGGTTATTTACGGTGGTCTTGGTACATTTGCAACCGAGATATCAAAAAAACAAAAAGAATTTGATCATGACGTTACTGTTTTTACTCTTAACAAGGATAACGCCCTTGCGACCTCTGATCAGATCAACGGCGTCGAGGTGTACCGACCTAAGACACTTGATTTCAGTAAACCATATTACCTTTGTGCCGATCATGAGCTGCGCTCATGGGGGCCTTATTTTACATTTTTCGCTGATGTCTTAAGTTATAACATTATCTCTGCGTCACAGCTTGTCAACTCACTCGTTCGTAAAAATAAACGGTCATTTGATATTATCGACGCTCATGATTGGCTTGGGATCATGGGGGGGATGGTTGCAAAAAAAGAGCTTCATATCCCTTTAATTTTCCATGTGCACTCCACTGAAGTAGGCCGGTCAATTGGACGAGGGTCGCATACCATAAAAGATATTGAATATGAAGGAGCTCAAATCGCAGATTGTGTCATTACGGTCTCCAATGCGATGGCTGATGAGCTCCTCAAACTAGGATTCCCGCAAGATAAAATCCGACCATGTTGGAACGGAGTCGACCCATCAAAATACGATCCATCACGGGTTTCAAACGAAGACCGACTCGCGTTACGTCGCAGATACGGTATTCAAGATCACGAAATACTTTTATTTTTCATCGGTCGTCTGGTCACCGTGAAAGGGATTGATAAACTGGTACGAGCACTGCCTCTCGTGCTGAAAGATTTCCCGAATGTGAAGTTACTGATTCTTGGTATCGGTGATATGGAAAAGGAGATCCGATCCATCGCAGATGAGTTAGGAATCCATGATAAAGTGATTATCAGAGCGGAGTTTGTCAGTGAAGAAGAAAGAATCCGTCATTATGCTGCAGCAGATGTTGTCGTACTCCCCTCGTTGTACGAACCGTTTGGCATCGTATGTACCGAAGCATTGTCTATGGCAAAACCAACGGTCGTCGGCGCACGGGGAACAAACGGGATGCGAGAACAGGTTATTCCCTCTGGTGAGAAACAATGTGGCATTCATGTTAACCCCTTTGAACCAAAAGATATCTCCTGGGGAATCATCCAAGTCCTTCAATCACCGGATAAAGGTATACAATGGGGAAAGAACGGCAGACAACGTGTCTTGGAAGAGTTCAGTTGGGATGCAGTTACCAAACGAACGCTTGGCATTTACAAAGAATTTATACGATAAGTTTTTTCAACGTTGTTGTATATACATTTTGGTGAGGAGCTATACATGAGAGAATGGATTGTAACAAACGGGCTTGGAAGCTACGCATCCTTAACTCATACCGGTGAAACCACAAGCAAATTCCATGGATTGCTTGTTGCAAGTTTAGAACCGCCGACAAAACGATGGATGTTTGTCTCCAATGTCATCGATCGAATACAGATCAAAGATCATGTCTATTCTCTTAAAGGCCACAAAGGTAAGTTCGTGTTTGATTACTTTCCCTCATTCATCTATGACATCGATGGGGTACGTCTGAAAAAAACCTTTTTCATGGAATATGGAAAAAATACTTTCATCATCAAATACACTATTGATACAAATAAGCCACTGGTTCTGTCGCATATTCCCATAGTCAACTCTCGGCATTTCTATAACATGAGTTCACCAGGGTCTGCTTCGTTTTCTCAGAATGTCGTGGATCACGGAGTGATCGTCACCCCGAGCAACATCAAAAAAACACTTAAAATATTCTTGAAAAATTCATTTTATCTCCCTGATGGATACTGGGAGGAGTTCTTCTATAGAAAGGATAAAGAGAGGAACGATTCTTGGAGGGACCATAATTTTCATATCGGTGAATTTCAGATACCTCTTAAGAAATCATCAGAATATTATCTCCTTTTCACCATCGAAGATGACCATCCAGATAATCCATCCCATATCTATGATCGGGAGATACAACGGAAACAACGATTACTATCACAGGCAATGCTTCCCGGGGCATGTAAAAAACTTGTGTTGTCAGCAGATACCTTTGTCGTAAAAAAAGGATCTGGGAAATCAATTGTTGCAGGATACCATTGGTTCAGTGACTGGGGACGTGACACCCTGATCGCTCTACCCGGAATCACCTTGGTGACGAAGCGGTTCGATGATGCAAAGCAAATACTCGAAAGTTTTGGTCGCTACTGCAAGAACGGATTGATCCCTAATGTGTTCACAGAACGGGATTCTCAACCCGTGTATAACACCGTTGATGCATCACTTTGGTATGTGGATCGTGTCTATCAATACCTCAAATATACGAATGATTTGAACCTTGTTGAGAAGCTCTGGCCGACAATGGAATCAATCGTACATCGATATAAAAATGGAACAGACTTTGGCATTCACATGGATCATGATTTTCTTATCAGCCATGGCGAAGGACTTACCTGGATGGATGTTAAAATCGGGGATTACTATTCAACCCCTCGGTCAAAGAAAGCAGTTGAAATCCAAGCCTTATGGTATAACGCTGTACGAATCATGAGCACCCTTTCAACTTTTTTAGGAAAAAGCAATGACTATAGCACATTGGCTGGGAACATCAAAGACAGTTTCAGGCACCAGTATGATCATGCATACGATGTCATAGACACCAAGGACCTCTCGATGCGACCGAATCAAATTTTCCTTGTCTCAGTTGATTTTCCCATGATTGAAAAACAAATGCAGGAATTGATTGTTTCTGAGGTACAGAAGACATTGGTCACTATCTTTGGTTTACGAACCCTCTCCCCTCAGGACTCTCGTTATAAAGGAACCTATCTTGGAAATCATCATAGAGACCTTGCCTATCACAACGGTACGGTTTGGCCATGGCTACTGGGGCCGTTCATTAAAGCATTTGTAAAAGTACATAACCATGATCCAGCACAGAGACGATACGCGTTTCAAAATTTCTTACAACCAATGCTTGACGTCTACGGTGATTCTTGGGATGGCTCTATCTACGAAATCTTTGATGGAGACCCGCCCTATGCTCCTCAAGGTTGCATCACGCAAGCATGGAGTATCGCAGAAATACTTCGTACCTGGGTAGAAGATATTGAGAATATCATGCCAAAATACGAGTCTCTTCTCTTACATGAAATAGGCGTTTAACACATACTGCTCAATCATTCTGTTCGTATTGAAAAACGATGCATTAATAGCAATACAACTTCTCATTGTTCGTATCCAGTTATCTCGATCGTTGTAGAACTTTGGAATGATCCATGTCTCCAGTTTATTGTAGAGATCGTTCCGATCGTTATCATCTGAAGATTCCCCCTCATTGGATTTTCTTGTACCGATTGCCCATCCGGTGATGTTTTCTACACGCCCCTCAATCCACCAACCATCAAGAGTGCTCAACTGAGGCACACCATTATGTGCTGCTTTCATTCCTGATGTTCCTGAGGCTTCCTGAGGTCGTCGCGGGGTGTTCAACCAGACATCAACACCTGCAGTCATAAGTTTCCCTATCGCCATATCATAATTATGGATGTAAGCCATTTTTACGTTTCCCTTGATATTTTTCATCGCTGAAAAAATCCTTTTAATGGTCTCCTTTCCTGATCCATCCTTCGGATGTGCTTTCCCTGCGTAAATAATTTGAATAGGCCCTGCTTTTTCTGCTATACTTACGAGTTTATCTGCATTGGAGATCAATAACTCCGGTCGTTTATACGCAGTCTGTCTCCGAGCGAACCCAATTGTGAAATCATCATAGTTCATTCCCACATTATACCTGTTGTTAACAAAATCAATAAGCGTCTTTTTTGCTTCCATGTGTGCTGCCCAGATATCTGCTTTGTCGATACCGAACGCTGCTCGGAGCGTGTACGGATCAGTTCGCCAGCCGGGGAGATACTTATCAAACACACGTTTGAATGGTTCAGAAACCCATGTCGGTGTATGTACACCGTTGGTAATTGAATCGATTGCGTATCCAGGGAACATCAGTCGTGATACTTCCCCATGTTTCTTTGCCACACCATTCACATAATGGCTGAAAAAAAGCGCCAACCTCGTCATGTTTAACTTATTTTCAAAGGTGAACTCATGCATCAGTGACTCTGGAAGTATATCGCCAATCATTGATTTTGCAAGGGGTACATCAAACTGGTCATGCCCTGCAGCAACGGGGGTATGTGTCGTAAACACGCATTGATTTCTGACCTTCTCTACATTTTTAATTTGATCGTAAAGCTCAAGAGTACCCAGTGCAGCATGCCCTTCGTTCATATGGTATTTATCGATAGTTCGATATCCTAGCGATTCGATTGCGCGAACACCACCGATACCTAAAACGATTTCTTGCGCGAGACGATATTTATTATCTCCGCCATAGAGGTACTTGGTAATCTCTCTGTCAAGGGTTGTGTTCGTCTCCAGATTGGTATCAAGGAAAAAGACAGGAACGATATAACCACCTGCTCCCTTAACCGGATAGTACCAAATACGAATGTTGACGTCTCTGCCCTCAATTTTCACGCTCGTTTTACTGGGCAGTAGGTTCAAGAAATCATTGATATTAAAATTATACGGAAGTTCGATTTGATTCCCATCCATATCAATTTCTTGATAAAAATACCCCTTCTCGGAGAGAAGTGTGACACCAACAATTGGCACGTTGAGATCTGCACAAGATTTCAAAGTATCCCCCGCAAGAATCCCAAGACCACCACTGTAGGTTGGAATATGCTCATCAATCCCAATTTCCATGGAGAAATACGCGATTTTCGGTTTCCCGGTCGGTTTAATCGTATTATTCATTTCTGCGTCTATTTCCACAGTTGAAGTCTCCATTGATTCACCTTCACCAACTCTAAAATGCTATGTAAATAAGATGATACTCTGAACTAATGCACAGTTTATCTTTTTTTCCCTTTCGTTCTCTTCTAGGTGTACATAATGCCGTCGTAATTTTCGTTTTCCTCTTTTTTATTTTTTGAGGTATGCTTCATGATTCTTCGTTGTTGTTTTGATCCTATAAACTGGAAATCATTTCGTAACAACCTTACATAGGTTATGTTGGGAAGTGGTTCTAGTTTTACGATGCCTTTGACTTGAAATTTTTTTAAAATCCATTCAGTTTCTCTTCGAGAGATTCTGAGTTTCTGTGCGATTTCAATGGTTGTGATAGGGTAGGTTTTCTGTAATAATTTTATGATTTTCTCTTCTAAGGATCCAATGGTTATTTCTATCATACGATAACCATGCAGTTATATGCACTCGTATGCCCGCATCCCTTTTTTATCGTTTTTGAAAAGTTTCCTTACATCATCTCTCATTTCTGGTGGATACCCATCTGGGAAATCGATGCATCCTTTACAGACATCAAATCCGATTGCTTTCTTCAACCCTTCAATACTAATATACCCAAGGGATTGAGCTCCAATTTCTTCTGTGATCCGGTCCCATGATTTGATATTTCCGTCGCTATTTCGTGCGATAAATTCTTTTTTACTGCGCATATCGATACCAAGATAACATGGTGCGATAAGCGGGGGGCATCCTATCCGTACATGGACTTCTTTTGCTCCAGCGTTTTTCATTCCTTTAATGATTTTACGGATATTCGTTCCCCGTACTATTGAATCATCAATCAGAACTACTCGTTTATCCTCCAGGACGGCACGGAGATATGACAGTCCTTCCTCAACAATTTTCTCTCGGTGCTCCTGTGTTTGTTGAATGAATGATCGCTCATCTTTATCTTTCATGATTCCTTCATCAAGAGGGATGCCAGATTCTCGTGAATACCCGATTGCGTACCTTCTACCAGATTCTGGTACAGGTATCACAAGGTCTGCGTCTGCTGGTTGTTCCTGTGCAAGTAAACGGCCTAGTTCCTCACGGGTTGTATGAATGGATCGTCCGTTAATACGTGAATCAGGTTTTCCAAAGTAAACAAATTCAAACATACAAGAGAGTTCCTGTTTCTTTATGATCTGTTTTTCATAGATAGTTCCCTTCGGGTCGATTACAATGACAGAGCCGCCTGCAATATCTTTCACATACTCAAAATTAATTTTTTTGAACACCCGTGTCTCTGACGCTAAACAATATGTACCGTTTGCTTTTCCAAGGACAAGTGGCCGAACCTTCCGTGGGTCAGTCATAGCGAAAAGATACGGTTTTTCTCCTGAATCAGCGGTATATATAACCGAGTAGCTCCCTTTGACATTTCGCATAACATGTTCACAGGCGGTAAAAATTACTTCAGGGTTCAATTCTTTTTTATAGAGTAAATCCGCCATGGGAAGTAATAGCCATTGAATATCGCAATCGGTACGAGGTTTTCTATCAGTAATGGTCGTTAGCTCAGGACAGTTGTAGATATTTCCGTTGTGCACGGCCGCTAAAAAAGGATTTACCAGGTATTCTGGTTGTGCGTTCTTTTTTAATGATTCGTCATCATCCATCCCAGCGGTTGAATACCGTGTATGACCTATACCGATATTTCCTGGTTTGTTGATTTTTTTATCTTCGTTAAAAACATCTCGGACAAGACCTGAATCTTTTGTGACATGGATGTTCCCATCGTAGGTTAGCATACCAGCTGATGATTGGCCTCTATGCTGGATAGCAAATAAACTATGATAAATGAGATGTGAGACAGGCCGTCCCCCGATAATACCGATAATGCCACACATGTGCGAACTGTGATTGAAACAACCTTATTTATAAGTTTTCTGTGTTAACAGTGAACAACAGTCACTTATTCTTGGGGAAAATATCTGTTTTTCTCTCCAAGAACAGGAGGATACTTCATTTCCGTTTTAAAAAAATCTCATTATTTTGAACGAAATTAAAAATTTTTATACTAAATTATTATTAGGAACATACATCCATGGTAAAAATTGATTCAAAAGACCGCGAAATACTGTACCAGCTCGATCTTAATTCCCGTCAATCTTTTGCCGAAATCGGAAATAAAGTTGGTCTGTCGAAAACTGTTGTCGCCTATCGCGTCAATAAACTTATTGAAAACGGAATTATAAAAACCTTCTACACCGTAATTGATGCATTCAAACTCGGGTACATCAGCTTTCGCATCTACCTTGTATACCAGTATATGACACAGCAAAAAGAAAAGGAAATCATTGACTATTTCATCAGCCAGAAATTAACCTGGTGGACGATCTCTGCAGAAGGACGATTTGATCTAGCATTAATCATGTGGGTAAAAGACATCAACGATTTTTACTCCTTTTGGGAAGAAACGTTAAAGCGATTTAGAGACTATTTTATGGAGCAGCAATTCTCTGCCTACATCCAATTGTACACGTATCGTTATTCATACCTTCTTGATGATGTAAAAAAATCGGATCGGACAAAATTTGAAATTACAGGTGGCGGAGCGCAAGTGATGATTGACGAACTCGATTTCAGGCTCCTCCGCTTGATTGCGCCTCATGCACGTATGCCGGTCAAAGAGATCGCTACTCGACTGAACACCACCGTTGCAGTCGTGAACTACCGGATTAAAAAATTAATCAAAGAAGGCGTCATCCAGGGGTTCCGGTCTGATATGGATCTCGCACAGCTTGGATATCAATTCTTCAAAGCAGATATTGATCTAAAGGATTACAAACAACGAGGAAAAATAATTAACTATGCAAAAACCAACCCTCATCTAGTACGTATCGACAAATCAGTCGGTATCTCTGACCTGGAACTGGAGTATCATGTGCTTAGCTTAGAACAATTCCATGAGATAATGAAAGACTTGACTAACAAATTCCCTAACATTATAAAGAAATATAAATATGTGTACGCATCAAAATTGCATAAAATGAACTATATGCCTGAAGCCTAAATATTACGAGGAGTACCCACCAATCTTAAGGCTTGGGTCGCCAAGCAGCACCCATTGCTCAAGGGTTTTTGCATCACTCCATTTTTCCATCCCTGGATAGATTTTGAGGTAATCCGTAATAGCCTGACACCAATTTTTACCTAAAATGCCAATATGATCCACTTGATATCCTTTAAAAAATTGGGTCTCTAGATACCCGCAGAGCGACTCGACACAATCAGGCTCATTCATACCATTTCCATCAAGATCCCCTACTTCACCACCTGCCTCGTACCCTAATCCCGTGTTCCCAATGGTCGCAATCGCTCCCCCATTCAATTTCACTGTAAGACTCCATCCCCAACAGGCCAGAATCGGAAGCCCATTGGACCACATGAAATGTTTATTTCGCGGATCGGTTATTGTAGACAAAAAAGATACATTGAACAGATTGTTATGGCAACCTCCGACAATGCAAATGGGAAGCTTCTCATTGTTCTTCAATCGAGAAAATTGATAGACTGAAATACCCCCATTTTGAATTAAGGTATCAAATTCACCCGGCCAGAACGTATTCCACCATGATGGCCCTCCATGGCCATCAAAGAATAAAAACCCGCAACCCTCGTTGATTTCTCTAATAATATTTTGTGTTTCTGGGGTAAAATCAGGATTCGTGTCACGATTTGACGAGAACAATTTACATTGTTCAAACCCAGACATATAGGATAAGGCCTTTTCACCAATGATTTCTCCTTCCCGATAGTTTGTCGCCTGATCATCATACGGGTCTCCTCCGACGACTACCATTTTGTTGAACCATGACTGTTCTGCTGGGTTCGTTTCGTAAGCGATAATCTTTTTTACGATGGTATGTACTTCAATGATATTCCTGCAGGGGAGTCTACCAAGATAGATATCCGGGTAAAAATCAATCTCATCAGGTGGATAGTTCGGAGGACCAGACTTCTCTGCATGTGTCCATCCACCATACACTCCATCGTCAAAGGAATTCCAATTACAAAAACTCCCTTGACCATCATAAATATCTGCATAGTAGAGATCGCTGATAAACCCGGGGTCATAGACCGTATCGTCGTCCCAAAGATTCGTATATCGCACGGGAAGATGCCAATCACGTGTACCCGTATTGATATTATCCCGAGGTTTACCAATGAGATGGGATTTTAAACCACCGACGAGGAGAACATAGTGTGTTCCCCAGCTTTCCACCGCATCTTTAATAAAATATTTAATTTGTTCTGGCCGGTCATAGCCTAGGTAATTACGATAAATCTGCGCTAATGGTATAATACGTGTACGAACACCGATCATATTTTTATGTTCTGCTAATCGTTGTAACGGGAGAACAAACTGTAGAGGGCAGATAATAATAAGATCATTTATTACCGCACTGGGGAATGGAGACTGTGCCAATGGTTCATAGGTGATGGTGATATCGCAGGAACCAAGATAGAGTATCGTATCAGATGCTTGGCAGTACCGCGCAGGGAACACCCGTAACGTGAAAAATGTCACATGGTTACTATCCTTATCCAATCCACTGCCAGTGGAATATGCAACCCATTGGAGTGGGTAGAACTCCTGAGTGTTATACGCTTCTGTCATGCTGCCAACTTCTGATTGGTCACTGGAGATTCCTTGGCTAACCGGATATGGGGCTGGTGTGATTTTTTTCTGTAACATCATTTTTTTTACTTCATCACAACGAATGGTCACGTTCCTGATAGTTGATCCAAATGGGAGCTGGAGCGTTGTGGTATACATCGGAAGAACAGGTTGTCCTGGTTGGTACACACATGCTGGTGCACCGTTCATCACTACGTGAAGAGTTACTCCATCATCGACAAGAGTAGGTTCGTTAAATGAAAGAGACAAGGATTGCATCTGGAGGTGTTCTTCTCTAGTCAGACCAAACGCTACGATGCTACTTGATAACAGAATCCCTACGATGAAGAACACCAGTATTTTCATAAACCCTTTTCCTCAAAAAAATGTAGCACCGTACCTCCCTATATAATTTCCTATTACTAGATATAGCACCGGGAGTAACATGATTTGAAATATTTGTTAAAGAAGCGAATGCGGCCTGAACACATAAAAACTAAGTTCTGGGCATCTATGGCCGATATCCCAACTGATAAGGAGAAGGAGG
>DATLAF010000057.1:0-6704 GCA_035527635.1 Thermoplasmatota archaeon
AGAAATACAACTGGGTGGGTATCTATCTCGTGAAGGGGGATGTTCTTGTCCTGGGTCCATGGAAAGGAAAACAAGCGACAGAACATACAAAGATCTCGATTGGGAAAGGTGTCTGCGGGTCTGCTGCACGAAGTGGAAAAACTGAGGTGGTCGCTGATGTGTCCAAGGACAATCGGTATCTTTCCTGCTTTCGTTCAACTCGGTCAGAGATTGTCGTTCCGATTATAAAGAATAATAAAGTGATCGGTGAAATCGATATCGATTCTGATGTTCCTGCCGCGTTTGACAAAACTGATGAAAGGTTTTTAGAAAAAATCGCAGATATGCTATGCAAGCATATCTGAGAGTTTAATTTTTTTTTCAGTACTCAAGATCTTCATCATCGCCAGTGCGGCTCAGAAAAGGTTCGTTCATCACTTCAAGGTACATAAAACAGTGGTCATATAAGAGTTATCCTGCCGCAGAAACTGGTCTTTTCAGAAGTTTATCGACATAGATTTTAATCCAGATAAATGTAATAGATCCTCCGATAATATTAGCTATCACCAACCCCCACCATGCACCGACAAGCCCCCATCCAAACAGCACAGCAAACATCCAAGCTAACGGGACAATCAAGACGATGGTACGTAACACGGTTGTAATTAACGAGTTGATTCCTTTCCCAACTCCTTGAAACACCGCAGATGAAAGCATTCCAAAGGCGGTTGCAGGATAAAAGACACAAATGATTCGTAGGA
This sequence comes from Thermoplasmatota archaeon, assembly GCA_035527635.1. Classification (GTDB taxonomy): domain Archaea; phylum Thermoplasmatota; class E2; order DHVEG-1; family DHVEG-1; genus SM1-50. The sequence goes on from DATLAF010000057.1 coordinate 741, forward strand.
ACGTTGTAATATCGTTTCCTATCTTACCTGTATCTGCTGATTGCGTGAATGCCGCAGCAATGACTGGTGCAAAAATAAAGGTTGCTACCCCAATCGATGTTTCGATAATAATACCGATTTTCAATGCGTATAAATGAGCGATATCAATTTTTTTATACGCCTTGGCACCATACGCAGCACCGGTAACCGAAACCACCGCAGTCGCCATCCCAAGAAGTGGCATCGATGCCATGGTTGCTACCCGCCATCCTGCGGAGAACACGGCAACTCCTTCAATACCACCGACATTTTCTATAATGATATTCATCATAAACATCATGATCGACATCGAGAGTTGCATCACTGATGCAGGAAGACCAACGACTAAGATGTCTTTCATGATTGACCGATCGAAATGAAAATCACGGAAGCTGAACGCCACGTAGGTGTCTCGTTTTAAAAAGAGCCAGTAAAAGAGAAGTAATGCAGATACGCTCATGGAGACGACTGAGGCCCATGCAGCACCAGGGACTCCTAATCCGAGGACATAAATAAAAATAGGGTCCAACACCGCATTGAGGATCCCTCCAAGAACTATCGCAAGCATTGCTCGTTTTGCGTCTCCTTCTGATCGAAGGATTGCATTGGCAATAAAAGCGAAAAAACTAATAATAGTTGCTGAGAACATAATACGTGCATACAATGCAGCGGTAGCTGTCGTGCGTCCTGCACCGATAGCACGGAAAATATCATCAGAAAATACAAACAGAGGTATCGTATAAAGGGCCGCTAAGAGGAACATAATTATAATAGTGTGGACCGCGGCATTATCGACGCCTATCTTGTCTTTTGCACCGATTTTTCTTGAGATTGCTGAGCCGCCTCCGATACCAAGACCGGTCGCAATAGCTGTCCCCATGAACAGGAGTGGGAATACAAACCCAACTGCAGCAAGGGAATCTGATCCGAGACCTGATACCCAAATCGCGTCAACAAGACTGTACAATGTTTGAACAGTCATAGCGATAATCATTGGCCAGGATAATTTGATGAGTGCTTTTTTCGGATCACCTAATAATGCTTTTACACCTTCTGTCTGGTTCTTTAAAGGTTCTGAAGAATCAATGGGTTCATCTTGTGTATTATTTTTCACGGGCCGGTGAAAAGAGCGAGCGCTATTTCAATTTATTGATGCGAAAATGAAGAAAGAACTTATAAGGAAACAGAGTATATAAACTGTCAGAGCATTTCATAGTTGATGGTCATTGGAGGTGAGTCGAATGGGTTTGTTGAATAGGAAATTCCCTGCGTTTTCCCTTGAATTTGTTGGTGAGGAAATTCGAAGTATGATTAATCCTGAGCTAGCTCAGGACATGGATGTTCTCTGTGATGTCATTGTCTATATGGAATATACGCTTCATTCGATGCAGAAGATTGTTGAGATTAATCATGCGGAAGACAAACTTGCGAAATGTCGTGAGGATATCCAGAACACTGAGTGGTGGAAGGAGAAGCAAAGCTTGATTGGTAGTGCAAAAACCGTTGATGATGTCTGGCCGTTTTTAAAAAAGACTTCGAAGTAACAAGTGACGCTACAAGGAACGATCCAATATTCACTTAAGAATAATACGAAATACGTTATTGACCCCTATACAGCAATTACAAATGTTATCGCTGAACAGATGGCAGGGATTGTGCCTGTTGAAAAAAAAGGTACGCCAGATGCACCATCGACAGAGTAATCCTCTCAGCAGTAAACGTAATTGCTATAAAATTAATTATAGAAATTCATCAAATACAGTCTTTTTTAAAAAGAATCGGAGTGGGCTCGTTGAGATTCGAACTCAAGACCTCCTCCGTGTCAGGGAGACGTCATAACCAACTAGACCACGAGCCCAAAGGCACAGACAAATACGTCATATGTCTTTGGCAACCAGAATTTCTATTACTTTTTAAATGTTTCAGTACATCTAAACCTAATGCATTTTCAGAAATTACTATGTATAGGTAACAGGGAATTCTCCGTTGTACGAATCAACGATAGTGGGGTGTTGGTCGCCAATTAGATCCAACCAAAATTCAGCTAATCTAAAGGACTCCTCAGCAGAAACGATACCATCATTATTTCCACTGGCCCCCCATAATGTAGAATCCCCTAGCCCCTGGAAACCACTAATGAGCAAATCAGAGAAACTCGATCCATAGGAGAGTTCATTTTCTTGGCAGGACATCAGAACGACTCTTCCTTGTGCAGCAAGGTCTTCAACAAATCCTGTCACGAACGATTCTGCAGTATAGGTATATTTTCCTATGGTAGTTGTCAATGGTGCGTCATTGAACCCGCCGCTGTAGCAGCTATCAACAATGAGACAGAGTCCTTTGCATTTTATGATGCTAAGCAAGAAGTTTAACAAATCATCCCAGATGAGTCCATACCATTGATCAAATCCATTGTACATAACAAGGAATTCGTCTGACCCCCCTGCTTCGTCTTTCGGTGGAAGATCCCATGGTACACCCTGCTTTTTTAATTGTGATCCATGGGTGGTGATGTAGACAAGGACATAATCCTCACTTTTAGAATTTTTCCTTAGCCAGAGTAACTCATGAATGAGGCTCTGAAGAAGACATTGACTTCCTTTCTGGACGTGGATATTACTGGCTTGCCAGTAATTTGGTGAACTCAGAAGCGCATCATACAGGTCATCACAGGCTTGCAGCATTTCTGGGCGGTCTTGATCAGGAGCATTTTCATAGACTCCTACTGCAAATAATAATGCCCAATACTGCGATTGTGTCGTTTCCTGTGGTTGTATGATTTTCTTTTTCAGACTTGGAGAGCTTAATCCAGCAGTACAGCCTGGAGTAATCAATAAGACTACACAGATAAATGATAAAATGACTACACTTAGTTTCATTTTGGTTTTCATAGGGATACTTCAGATGGTGAGTAATTATAATAATATAATCATATAAATTCTTTTCGTTTCTTTTGAGGTCGCAGAAAAAACAAACGATTTAATACGCTGCAACTATTTCAGGGTCTAACAAGACATTTGAGGGTTATTATGGAGGCGATCATCCTTGCAGGGGGTTTTGGAACCAGACTTCGACCATTTACTTTTACGAGAGCAAAATCACTCTTACCTATCCTCAATGAGCCGATGATTTCCCATTTAATTAAAACACTGCCAAAAAAGGTCGATACCGTGGTTCTCGCGGTGAACTATCGCAGGGAACAAATTGAAGATTATTTCTGCGCCCATGATTTCGGGAAAACCATCATTGTCAATGAAGAGCCAGAACCACTTGGCACCGGTGGTGCAGTTAAATTTGCTGATAAGCATATTAATGGATCTTTTTTTGTCCTTAATGCTGATATAATCTGTTCCTTGGATCTATCGGAGATGCTCCGGTTTCACGAAAAGAAAAAAGCGGTTGCGACGATTTCACTTTGGCCTGTCGAGAACGTCTCGGAGTTCGGTGTCGTTGAAATCAAGAAAGACGGGGCCATTACAAAATTTGTAGAAAAACCAAAAGCAGAGGATGCGCCCTCCGATCTCATCAATGCAGGGGCATACCTCCTCGAACCCCAAGTGCTCAATTACATCGAACCAGGTAAATTGGTTTCGATGGAAAAACAAATCTTCCCTCAGATTATCCAGAGCACGGGACGATTTTTCGGTTACAAGTTCCCAGGACACTGGATTGATGTCGGGAGGATCAGTAGTTACATACATGTCCATACACTGCTTTTAGAAAAGCAAAAGAAAACGTTTGTCAAGGGAGAACAGTGTACAATCCAAGGGGCATTAGCGCATTCGTGTACTGGAAACTGGGTACGTATCGGTAAGAACACGACCATCGAATCTAGTATTCTATTTGATAACGTCACCATCGGAGAGAACGTTACCGTAGACCATTGCGTAATTGGTGAACACGTTGAGATACACGATGGTTCAACATTAAAAAACGTCGCGATTGGTGACAATGAAACAATTGAGAAACATACAAAACTTGACAATGTTATTGTATGGAATCAGCCGATCCCACAAGGGTACCCAAACAAGCAGATTGGGAACGTGATTGGAGAATAAGTAAACGGCTTTAGTCATCATATTTTTATAACAGGCATTTCATGTGCCCTATAATGAAGCATGCTATCTCAAAACAGATATTTCGGGCATATGACATCAGAGGACTCTACAGCAAGGACATCTCCCCTGATGTGTTCTACAAGATCGGTCTTGCAGCAGGAACCTATGTAAAACAAACCATGCAGGGAACCCAGATTATCGTCGGAAGCGACATTCGTCAATCCAGCTCTCCCCTCGTATACGCCTTCATCGCAGGTGTCACTGCGACAGGAGTGCATATCCAGCATACGGGTACGACATCGTTCGGACAAACACTCTTTACCGGAGGAGAACGTCACGCTGATCTGATTGCATTTGTTACCGCAAGCCACCTGCCCCCTGAATGGAACGGGATCAAATTCTACTATGGTGATGGCGTCGGGTTCCCTGAAGATAAACTCATGGCCATCAGAGATCTTGTGCTCGGGGATACTTTTGAATTAGCCTCCTGGAGTAGGATTGGTCAGGTGAAATCTGTAGATGCGAGAACTGACTATAAAAACTTCTTCACATCCCATTTTACTTTCAAGAAAAAACTCAAAGTCGCACTCGACTGTGGTGGCGGAAGCATGACGCTTTCTGCACCAGAGATCTTCACCGCAGTCGGATTGCACGTGATACCAGTCTATTGCGACCCTGACCCGACGTTCTCAAAACGTCCGTCAGACCCGAAACCAAAAAACCTCACTGCCTTAGTTGACGCCGTCAAAAACAATAGCTGTGACTTCGGTGTGGCATTCGACGGAGATGGCGATAGAGCGGTCATTGTTGACAATACCGGGCAGATACTATCCGCGGACCAAACAGGAATCATCTTAGGAAAATACGGTTTGAAAAAAAACAAAGGCACGATCATCGTAAACGTTGAATGCTCCAAATCCATCAAAGAACAACTTGAGCCACGTGGATTTAAGATAAAACAAATACAAGTGGGCCATACCTTTTTAACACTCGAGGCAAAACAAGAACACGCTCTGCTTGGGATTGAATCATCTGGGCATCTGATCCTGCCTGAATACTTCTTATTTGATGATGCCCTCGTTGTTCCTTTAAAGATAGCAGAAATCATTGAACAGGGAAAAAAACCCTTCCATGACCTTGTGACGATGATCCCAACGTATCCAGCAAAGAAAGAAGAAATCGAATGTGCCGATGAGATTAAATTCGATGTTATCCGTCGCCTTACACAGCAGCTCGTCAAAGAATTTGAGCAGGTGAACACCATGGATGGTGTACGTGTTGATTTCAAAGATGGATGGGTTTTGATACGTGCCTCAAACACAAGCCCTATTATCCGATTGACCACTGAGGCAGATACTAGTATTATTCTTCAAGATTTAACAACAAAGTTTCTGACAAAAACACAAGAAATTATTCAAAGCACGAAAGCAACAGCATAAATGGTAGGGAAAAAATGACACGGCTTTTTGGCACCAACGGCATCAGAGGCGTCGTAAACCAAGACATGAACGGTGAGCTTGCCTTAGGCATCGGAAAAGCCTGGGGCACCTATCTAAGACAAACAATCCCTAAACCGAATTGCGCCATTGGGACCGATGCTAGACTTTCGAACCATCTGCTGAAATCTGCTATCTCCGCAGGACTTCTTTCGACGGGATGCGATGTTGAGGACATAGGTCTTGTTCCAACACCAACCTTACAATATACCGTGAAAAAGAAACAGCTTGATGCTGGTGTTATTATCACCGCGTCCCATAATCCACCACAGTTCAATGGAATCAAAGGCATTGCAAATGATGGCACCGAACTATCCAAAGACGTCGAAGAAGCAATCGAACACATATATTTTTCACAACAATACACTCTTACAGACTGGAGAAACGTTGGA
>DATLAF010000058.1:0-6037 GCA_035527635.1 Thermoplasmatota archaeon
CTTTCCAATGGACCTGGTGACCCGAAGAAATGTAAAGAAACCATTGCGCATGTAAAAACTGCTTTATCCAAAAACATTCCAATCCTTGGGATTTGTCTTGGATCCCAGATTCTTGCCCTTGCCGCGGGGGCAAATACCTACAAACTTAAGTACGGTCATCGCAGTCAGAATCAACCATGCATAGAAGCGGGGACAAACCGTTGTTATATCACTTCGCAGAATCATGGGTACGCCGTGTATGCTGATACATTACCACAGGATTGGCGTGAATGGTTCTCCAATGGAAATGATCAGACCAATGAAGGAATCAAACATGTTTCCAAACCGTTTTTTGGTGCACAGTTCCACCCCGAGGCATCACCTGGCCCTGATGATACTGAGTTTTTATTTGATTTATTTGTGAGAGCGATGAAATGATTAATCAGAGGAAACCACGATGGAAAAAGATTCTTCTGCTCGGTTCTGGTGCGATACGGATAGGGCAGGCTGGAGAGTTTGATTACTCAGGCAGTCAAGCAATCAAGGCATTGAAAGAAGAAGGCGTCAAAACAATTTTAGTCAATCCAAATATCGCAACGATTCAAACCTCTGATTATCTCGCAGATAAAGTATATTTCTTACCGGTGACAGCATGGTTTGTTGAAAAAGTAATAGAAAAAGAACGACCTGATGGTATCTTACTTGGCTTTGGTGGTCAAACCGGGCTAAATGTTGGCTTAGAACTATATACAACTGGGGTGTTAAAAAAATATAAAGTCACTATCCTTGGAACACCAATTGAGGCTATCCAAAATACAGAAGACCGAGAACTCTTTGTGAAAAAAATAAAGGAAATCAACCTTAAGGTCCCTCTCAGTAAAGCAGTAAAAACTGTTCAAGAGGCGATCACGGTTGCTGAAGAAATCGGATACCCGGTGATGTGCCGGATCGCATACGCACTGGGTGGTCTTGGCTCCGGTGTTGCTTCAAATAAAAAACAATTAATTGACCTAACAGAAAAAGCATTTTCCCATACGAATCAAATCCTCATTGAAGAGTACCTTGGTGGCTGGAAGGAACTTGAATATGAAGTCGTGCGTGATCGCTACGATAACTGTATCGTGGTCTGTTCCATGGAAAATGTCGACCCCATGGGGATTCATACTGGTGAAAGCATTGTGACAGCACCGGTACAGACACTTACTGCTTCAGAAAATTTCATGTTACGTTCCCTTTCCATTCAAGTGATTCGTCATCTTGGGATTGTCGGTGAGTGTAATATTCAGTTTGCGTTAGACCCCCAATCTGAAGATTATCGGATCATTGAGGTGAATGCGCGGTTGAGCCGCAGCTCTGCTCTTGCGTCGAAAGCAACTGGATATCCTCTTGCGTTCATTGCAGCAAAACTTAGTCTTGGATATAATCTGACTGAGATTCAGAACAGCATCACTGGTGAAACCTCCGTGTGTTTTGAGCCAGCGTTGGATTATGTTGTCGTGAAATTTCCACGATGGGATCTTCAGAAGTTCAGAAGGGCAAGCCTTCGTCTCGGCTCAGAGATGAAATCAGTCGGCGAGGTCATGGCAATCGGCAGGAGCTTTGAGGAAGCCTTGCAGAAAGCTATTCGAATGCTTGATATCGGGATGAACGGACTGGTGGGAAACACCCTTGAGTTTTCAGATTTAGAATCAGAGCTCTCCGAACCTTCTGATAAGCGGATGTTTGCTATTGTCGAGGCATTGAAAAGGAACTATTCCGTTGAAGATATCGCAAGATTGACAAAAGTAACACCCTGGTTTCTTTATAAGATGCGAAATATCGTAGAAATTGAAAAGCAACTCAAACAGAACGATCTTTTTAAGCTATCTCCTGCGTTATTCAAAGACGCGAAACAAAAAGGTTTCTCAGATCATCAGATAGCGCAACTGACCAAAAGCAATGAGTCTGACGTACGGAAACGACGAAAAAAACTAAAGATTATCCCATATATAAAACAAATTGATACCTTAGCTGCAGAATACCCAACCAAAACCAACTACTTATACCTCACATACAACGCAAGTGTTGATGATCTCGATTGTAAAGAAAAACATCAAGTCATTGTCCTTGGGGGCGGAGCGTACAGGATTGGTTCATCGGTCGAGTTTGACTGGTGTTGTGTCACCGCTGTTTCAACATTGCGAAAACTAAAATATCAGACCATCATGATTAATTGTAACCCTGAGACGGTCAGCACCGACTATGATATTTGTGATAAATTATATTTTGAAGAGCTCACCTTCGAACGTGTCTTAGATATCTGTGAAAAAGAAACACCATTTGGGGTCATTATATCGATGGGTGGGCAGATTCCTAATAACTTAGCGATTCCTTTGCATGAAGCTTATGTCCCTATTCTTGGGACCTCCCCGCAGGATATCGATATCGCTGAGGATCGCCATAAGTTCTCAGCACTACTTGACCGGCTTGGTGTCGATCAACCAGAATGGAACGAGCTGACTAGTTTAGATGCCGCCGAAGAATTTGCAAGCAACGTCGGATATCCCGTCCTTGTCCGACCAAGCTATGTGCTCAGCGGTGCAGCAATGAGCATCGCACTATGCAAAAATGAACTACGAGAATACCTTAAAAAAGCATCTGAGGTCAGTAAGAAATACCCGGTCGTGATCAGTAAATTTATCACTGGTGCAAAGGAAATTGAGATCGATGCGGTCGCTGATCATGGGAAACTGTATTGTTATGCGATCTCTGAACATGTCGAAAACGCTGGTGTACATTCTGGTGATGCAACCATAGTGCTTCCTCCACAGCGAACCTATCTTGAAACGATGCGACGGGTGAAAACCATCGCAAAGAGCATTGCAGCCTCCTTGAAAATCACTGGTCCATTTAACATCCAGTTCATCGCCAAAGACAATGATGTAAAAGTCATTGAATGCAATCTTCGCGCCTCACGAAGTTTTCCGTTTGTCTCGAAAGTCTTTAAGATTAACTTTGTTGAGCTTGCGACGAAAATCATCCTAGGAAAACGCCTCCCTCGTATCGATCGATCCGCCTTTGATTTAGATTACGTCGGGGTGAAGGCATCGCAGTTTTCGTTCACCCGTTTGAAAGGATCTGATCCAATCCTTGGTGTTGAGATGACATCAACTGGAGAAGTCGCCTGTCTTGGTGATGATTTCAACGAAACCTTCCTGAAAAGTCTTCTTTCTGTCGATTTCAAACTACCGAAAAAAACAATTCTCCTTTCCACCGGACCGGTTGATAGCAAAGCAGATTTACTCTCCAGTACTCGTATCCTTAAGAAGATGGGGTACATTTTCTATGCAACAAAAGGAACCGCTGAGTTCATGAAGGCAAATGGCATAGACGCTGAAACCCTTTCGTGGCCCCTTGATGAGAATGAACCAAACACACTAACGTATCTAGCCGAAGGAAAAATCGATTTGGTCATCAACATCCCAAAGAACATCGAAAAAGAAGAACTTGAAAACGATTATCTCATCCGACGGAAAGCCGTTGATTTTAATATCCCGCTTATTACAAACGTTCAGCTTGCGAAACGATTTGTTGAAGCACTCTCAAGGACATCTCTTGATGACCTTACGATAAAAAGCTGGAACGAATACCAGTAGCAAACCTTTTTTTTATCGGGGGAGCAAGTCAGGGATTCCATCGTTGATCGGATAGGTGACCTTACAATGGGCACAGGTAAATGTGCCACGGATAATTTCTCCTTTTTCCTCTTTTTCGACATCAAGACTAAGGTCCCCTTTGCAGGTCGGACAGCAGAGGATTTTTATGATTTCTTTTTTCATACTCCTTTCCCTTATTTAGTATTGCCCTAAGAAGATTGCTCGTCTTTTTCCGACGTCCGCATCGTAGATAAACGTCCATTCTTCATCGGTCTGTTTCTTCGCATCCTCAATCATCTGCAGGTAATTTTTCACCCGGGAGTCCATGAGGTCTGCTTGATGAAGGATGCAGGCTTCCACCAGTTTTGGTATCTTTGGAGAGCCCCACTCGTATTTCCCATGGTGACTCAGGATGAGATGAACCACCTGGTTTTCTAATTCTTTGGAAAATTCTTTTCCACTGGCCTTCAAGCCTTGGATCTTCTCTCTGATCCATTGCTCACCAATCACGATATGGCCGATGAAGTTACCCTCATCGCTGATGTCGATAGCGGCAGCGTAGGTATATTCCTTGAGTTTACCGATATCATGCAGTAACGCACCACACAGCAGGAGATCCTTGTTGACATTTGGATACATCTCCGTGATGTTCTTACACAGACGAACCACGCCAACCGTATGTTCAAGATTTCCTCCAACATAGTTATGATGATGGGAAATCGCAGATGGGGAATGCATATACATTGTTACAAACTCAGGGTCGTCGAAGAAGGATGCAAGCAGGTTTTTCAATGGTTCATTTTGAATTGTTTTCAGTTCTTTTTTAACAGTTTCATACAGTTCTACGATGCGCTCTTCACTTAATGCCGGAAGGAAATCTGTGACATCGTATTCATTAGGAGCGCATTTTCGCACACCGCCCGTGTTTTCATTTACAGAGATCTGCAGGCGATCCTCATAATTCTCAACCATCCCGGTTCGCACCTGGACGACGTCACCTGTGTTGAAACTTTCATAGAGTCGTTTCACTCGGTCTTTGTTGTCCCCACCCCAGAATTTGACGCTGATCTCACCGGTTTTATCCGTGGCAAGGAACTCGAAAAACATGCCTCGTTTATAGGGTCGTTGTGCTTTTTTTATTTTCACAGCAAAAAAATCGTTGATCGCGTCGCCTTCTCGTAGGTTTTCAATATATTGTTCTTTCTTTCGCTTCCCGGTATCGGTTTTAATGATCGTTTGTTCTTCTTTTTTCTTATCGTATTGGTAGATATCCACCATTATGGTAACCTCCCATGACTTTGTATCGGATATCGTTTAGAGTTTATAGGTTTTTCCCTCCTTAACCATGGTTGTTTTACCGGGGAGTTTTTGGAATAACTCTGGGTGCTCGGTGTGGATCGGGAAAAGTTTCTTAGGATGAATCGTCGATATGAGTTCTTTGAGGTCGTCACCATTGATATGACCTGAGCAGTGGGATTGAAAGAACTCAACGTCGAAATGGGCCAGCCAGTTTTTCATCCGGTCATAGGAAATCTCCATTTCTTCGTTGAATGGTTCCGAGAGTGAATGGATGTACAGTCCGTTTTTTGGTTTAAGATCAATAAGGTCTGAGAAATACCAGAAGTTAAGGACGATGAGGTATCTAAAAGGGTTTTTCGTAATGTCTGCTGAGGTGACAATGTTGTTGTAGTGTAACCGTTTTTTAATATACGTATCTGTGTAGTCCTCATCGATGTAGGTTCCGGTGAGCCGCTTTGGTTTTAACAAGGCGAGATGCGCATCAGAAATCGCGGGGACCTGGAGTTTTTTATCCTGGCAATATTGTTCCAGGAAACAAGCATGTTTGAAGTTAATCACAAGGATTTTTCCAAGGTCTTTTGCTATCCTGTAGAACGTGGTGAATCGATCGACGTCCTTGAAGTTGAAATCGATGATTGAAAGATTCTTGCAGTGTCGTATTTTCTTTTTTGAGTCATGGTAGATTTTCTGTTCTGATTCGTTGGTTTTCTTTTTATCAATTCTGGTTCCTTCGGTTATCATCGCGATCGGTTTGGCTTGCTGGGCTGCTGCTATGAAGTCATCGGTCATGTCCGTATGTAACCCGTGCATCCGGAGATCACCAGTGTAAATAAGAGGACCTTCAGAAGTGTAAATGATAAATGCGTAAGCCCCAGGTACCGAATGGTCGATATGGATTGGTTCGACTTCAACAGAACCAATGCTAAATTTTTTTCCTGAGGTAAACGTATGGAATTTTCGTATCACCGGTGGTATCTTATATCGAGAACGATAAAGCGGTCTGATGCGGAAGTCAATGACTTCGTTTTCGAGATCCCGCGCGGTCTGTTCCGCGACTGCGTTAATGATCCTTTTACAGGTTTCCCCACAGTAGATCGGGATGTCTTTATGTAAAAAAGAAATAT
>DATLAF010000059.1:0-6988 GCA_035527635.1 Thermoplasmatota archaeon
ATCGATTCTGGTTCCTTCGGTTATCATCGCGATGGGTTTGGCTTGCTGGGCTGCTGCTATGAAGTCATCGGTCATGTCCGTATGTAGCCCGTGCATCCGGAGATCACCAGTGTAAATAAGAGGACCTTCAGAGGTGTAAATGATAAATGCGTAGGCCCCTGGTACTGAGTGGTCGATATGGATTGGTTCGACTTCAATGGAACCAATGTTGAATTTTATTCCCGTGGTAAACGTATGGAATTTTCGTATCACCGGTGGTATCTTATATCGAGAACGATAAAGAGGTCTGATGCGGAAGTCAATGACTTCGTTTTCGAGATCCCGCGCGGTCTGTTCCGCGACTGCGTTAATGATCCTTTTACAGGTTTCCCCACAGTAGATCGGGATGTCTTTATGTAAAAAAGAAATATAGTTCGCATGGTCTGCATGGGCATGGGACAAGATAACTCCTGATACCACGGGGTCTTGAGGTTTTTTTCCTGCGTGTTCAAGAAGATCAGTTCGATAGATGCCAGGAAGATTGGGAAGTAAACCCATCTCCAGAAAATCTCCGATACCATTGGCTGTTCTTGGGTTAAGGAACTCCTCAAAATACTTCCCTCTACGAGAAAAACTCATACCGAAATCAAGAAAGAGTTTCGTCCCCTGGTCATCGAGCAGGATTTTGTTCCCCCCGATTTCATCAACACCACCGTAGAACGTTACCTCAACCATTACGGCTCCCCGTTTTTCTTCTCATAAATAGAAAGTAGGATACATAAAGATTCGTACAATGATACGAAAAGAAGAAAAAAAAGGAGATGGTCTATTCGATGCTGACTTTGAACCCAGTGTTATCTTTTTTCTTTTCCTTTTTATCAAGGACAATGTCCAGGATCCCGTTCTTATAAGTCGCCTTCGTTGATTTTGTTTTCACGTTGCAGGGAAGGCCGATGAGTTTACGGTATTTACGTTTCGGCGAGTCTACCTTGATTTCCAGGGTTCCCTCGGTCGCGATGAGGCTGATGTCATTTTTCTCCACACCTGGTACTTCGACGGTGATGGCGACATCGTTTTCCCCTTCGATGATATCGGTGAGCGGCTCGATTTCCTCAGAGATTTTTGATTCTCCTCCGGGGGATTTTATCGATCGGTTTCCGAAATCCTCTATCTGGGGTTTGCCGTCAGGACCAAAATCGATTTTATACCCATGCACGATGGGTTTTCCTGGTTGGGCGTTTGAGAACATTTTCATCATTTCTTCTGCCATTTTCTTGATATCATCCATTATTTTATCATCGCTGAAGATATCTCGTATCCTGTTTTCATTAAAGATATCACGGAAAATATCATCGTCTCCTCGGAATGGGTCTATTGGGTTTCGTTTTTTTCTTTCGTTATTTTCGTCGTCAAAAGGATTCATATCCTACTACCCCCTTTTTTTGGTTCTTTTCGATATACTACTTATCAGAACTACTATATATATGTTTCGCCTTAGTTTTCGAGTTCTCGTTGCAGCTCCTCCAGAAGAAGTATTGCTCGTTTATTCAGTTTCTTTGGTGTCGTCACCTGAATAAGGACATAGAGATCACCAGACCCTGATCCATGTATTTTCGGCATACCACTACCCTTAATCTTAAAAAGCGTTCCATTTTCTGTTCCATCTGGGATTTTTAGGTGTTCTCTTCCTTGGAGCGTCTCGACAGAAAGGCTTGCTCCCAGGCTTGCCTGCGGAAAGGAAATAGAAAATTTCCTGTACAGGTCTGCTCCCCGTCGATCAAAGACCGGATGCTGCTTCATATGGACGACGACGTACAGATCACCACTCTGATGTACTCCCTGCGGGTTTTCACCTTGTCCGGCAAGCCGGAGGTGGGCCCCGTCTTCGATTCCACGGGGGATGCGTAACTCGATTTTCCTGATTTTTTGTAGACTCCCCCGCCCTCGACAGGAAGGACATGGGTCTTCGATGAATGTTCCCTGTCCATGACATTTGGAACATTCGGTAATCTGGGTGAACATGCCAAACGCGGTACGACGGGATACCTGCAGCTGTCCACTGCCTCTACAGGTTGAACATTGTTTTGGGCTGCTCCCCGGTCGTGCACCACTTCCCCTGCATGTCTCACAAAGCTCAGTCCGGGGGACTTCCAGTTCGGTTTCCATTCCCCGGTAGGCGTCCTCAAGGGATATCTCAATGTCAAATCGAATGTCGTTTCCACGTTGAGCTCGTGGATGGCGGGTAAACCTATTCCTACCGCCAAAGAACTGCTCAAAAATATCGTTAAAATCAAACCCTCTTCCTCGGAAGATATCACCAAAGTCTGCGCCCCTGAAGATATCCTCTGAGGTATATCGTTGATCGATTCCTGCATGACCGTACTGATCATACATTTTTCGTTTCTCATCATCATGCAGGACTGCATAGGCCTCTGAGATTTCCTTGAATTTTTCTTCTGCTCCTTTGTCTTTGTTCTTATCAGGATGGTATTGCAAGGCAAGTTTCCGGTATACTTTCTTTATATCTTCTTTCCTTGCAGAATGATCTATCCCAAGGACCTCATAGTAATCTTTTTTTTCCATACGTCTAGCGAGGGTACATTCAAAAGGAGTATTTCTTTTTTATTATCGCCGGGGTTGGTTTATAGGAGTACGCTGACTATCTGAAGGAGGATATCACCAAGGATGAAGCTGAACAGAAACCCCGCTAGCAGCGGGACCATAAAGGGGATCTTTGGGGTGACCCAGATTTCTGTTATCCCGAGTTTTTCGAACTGGGCAAGTTCTTCGTCGATATCGAAATTCTTTGGCATGTACATGAGTTTTCGTTTCCCGTCTTTTATCTTCTCCAGTGGCCAGACGTACTTTTGTTTTGCTTTTTCAATTGAGGTGACATACCCAAGCATACAGTGGGGGAACCGGAGGTTCCGCTTGCTGCTATTGTAGATCAAGAGACTGATCGGGATGAAGAGGAACAGGATCGTTGCGTTTGCAAAGATGGTCCAGGATCCAGGTAGGAACGATTTCCACAGAGGGAACATTCCCATGAGCGGTTGGATGGGGACGAGTATGGCTAGTGCCATGAGTGCTTTTGCGTCTGCACCACCGAACAGGAGACGCATTTGGAAGAATAGGTACATCAGCACGATCATGATGGGGACAAAGACAAGATACCAGATGTTCGGGAACCCTCCGTCTAGGTATTGGATTACCAAAAGGATTGCTCCTATGAGTCCCATGATGACCCAGAGGATGTTTGCTGCCCTACGGGTCTTCATATCGGTATAGGAGGCGTACGCGAGCAGAGATGTTCCTGTTATCAGTCGAATTACATCCAAAATTGTTGCATCAACCATCATAAAGCAGAGAAACAGAAAAGACCATATTAATCTAATTGATTTATCCCCTATACTGTTACGGGGTTGATGTATGTTTGAAGAATTAGTAGGATCCGGGATATTGATTCATCATTGGGACGCCGATGGGATTTGCTCAGCACGACTCTTGCTTGAGAAACTCCCCAAGGGCATCATCAATAAGACACCAGTGCTTGGGAATTATTTTCTCACCAACGAAGAGATGACGACGTATGCATCCTCTGATTTTGTGATAATTGTTGATATGGCATTACCTGAGGATAATATCCTGCGGTTAGCAAAGAAGACGAAGGTGTTCATCTTTGATCATCATCTGCAACAGCTGATACCTGGTGTATCCCATCATAATCCGATTGCACAAGGTGAAGACCCGTTGTTGTATCCGTCCGCAAGCTGGATCGTGAACGATTTCCTTGGGAATCCGGTGAATGTCTTTGCGTTACTTGGCATTGTTGGTGATCATGAGAAACGCATTCAGACCAACAAAGACTTCTATGCGATGATTACTGATTTCTGTTCCAAGGAGCATCTGAGCTTTGATGAGCTGCTGATGATGGTGTCGCTGCTTGATTCGAGCTATAAGGTTGGCGATCGTAAGGCAGTCGAGGAAGCACCACGCTTTCTCATAGGATATACGGATGCTCGTAGGATCCTGCAGAATGTCCGCTGGAAGAACAATCTAGTCTTACTTGAGAACGAGATAATAAAATACGTCCATGAACCATTTGAAGAAAAAGGACAGATTCTACTGAAACGGATTCATACGAAGTTCAATATTATTTCAACAGTGACACGGAGGATCGCTTGGAGTTTAGGAAAAGATGCTGTGGTGGTGAACACTGGATTTTTTAAGGATATGGACCAGATCTATGTGCGCAGTGCAAAAGATCTACAACCGTTGATACAGCAAGGAAAAATGCTGGGGTATCGCTGCGGTGGAAAGACCGAGGTGCTTGGAGCGGTTGTTCCAAAAGAAAGAACAGAGTCGTTTGTTCAGGAGATTTTTAATTTTCTCTCCAGTAATAATAACTCAAAAATATGAGCCTGAATCATAATTCATTTTACGGTTTTTAAATTCATTATTGAATTTGCCATTGGTGTTTCTTTTATGTCCCTCGTGTCAATGCTATCGATACTGTCTAAAATTCTATTAATGATATCATCAATGGTTTCGCCAAATCTCCCTTTTTTTATGAGTCTGTCATAGGTCTCTTTTTTAATTCTTATTTTCTTTGTCTGCATACTCTCACGACATTATTTATTGCGAATTCGTACTTTTGGGAAAAGACATTGATTTTTTCATTTCTTCAATGATTTTATCGTATACGCCTTTACTATCCGTTATTTCTTCAATAGGTATCACGAGATCAATAACGATCTTGTTTAATATCTCAGATTCTTTCTTATTTTTCATAAAAATCCTCCATTTAATATCTGAACACAGGTACCTAAAAATATCCTCTACCTGAGTCTTAGTCAATTCTATATTCATATATTTGTTGTGTATGTACTTTCTCCATCTTTCTAATGATGCGATTAAATCTTTTTGTAATGGTATTCGTTCCTGTATCGTTGTACCATAAATCGTCACACCACCTTTAATTTCAGGTGGTGCTGGTTTTGTAATAGTTATACATTCGTAGTGTTCAGCGATAATCTTGTTAATTACCCGAGTTGTGATATCAAAACCAGTGGTCATCCCTTCTTTCCTCCTAGATGCTCTGAAAATGTAATACAGTATTTATTTTCTTAATAATCAGATATAAATCTATGTCGAGAAAATGTCAAAACGAAAAAACATCTGGTCATTCCAAGGAATCCTTGTAAATCCGGGTTCTCCGCAGATAAACGGAGATTCGGAGAACTCGTGAGATAACAACGAGAAGATCGTCGTGAAATGGCTTTGTTTTCCACAACGTTTCTATATAACGTTTTTATGGTGAGAGTAATACCTGGTTAATTCTGTCCCAATGCCAAGGTCGGCTAAACATTTTTAAAGAAGTCTTTTAAGTCTGGTGACGTTTCTTATACATGATGAGCCGGGGGAGGGGCGTCTTATCTGGTTTTTCGTTCCGTACATACGAAAGTTCTCTTGAATCCAGCTCACCAATCAATTTTCCTATAGCTTTAAAAAAGGCTTGAAGGTATTATTTACTAGATAAGGAGAAAGACCTTTAAAATGATACCCATATATACTATCATCGGGCAAACATTAACACGGTTTGGAAGATGTTTTAAGAAATGGATAACCTCCAAAGAACGATTGATTTATTAACAAATGACAAATTCTTATTCCGGGTCGAAAAATGGAAAAAGATGATGGCAATGAACAAATAGCCAAAAAAACTAAAATCTATCGTTTGGATAGTAAGAGGAATCGGTCTGCTCTTGTTTTTTTGGTTTATCATTTGGTTGATTGACCATTTTATCTCCATCACATTGAGAAGAAAAAAAATGGTTCGAGCTATTTTTCAACAAACAGAAAAAAAGAAAGAAAATAGTTTATTCCTAACGATCCTTCAATCTACATTTCATCTATTTTTGTTTCAATATTTAGTATAGTATTGTGACATGCACGACAAATGTGTGATTGATTTTCTGATCCTAATTCTTGTTTACAGATATTGCAGTATCTTGTTTCGCTCATGGTTAAATCCTCCACCTTGCAGTTTCGTAATAATTGATTCCTTAAAAACATATCCTTAAAACATCATTTTTTCGCTAATAGATATTATTGTAATGAGGTTTTATTATTTGGGGGGAAAGGGACGGTATGGAGGAATAAAAATGAAGAAAAAATGCGAAATAAAGTATAAACAACCGATCCCTTTCCTCTTTTTTTCATTTTATTTCTTGCTAGATAAATGGAGGGAAAGGTAAAAAATTAAGGGGATTCTATATATGAAAATTTACCTTTCCTCATTTTTCTCTCCAACAAAACGTAACTTGACCGTATATTAAAAATTTTCTATGTTTTTCATGACATTTGTAACAAGAGCTTATGTAATTGATTTCATTTCAACGTTACTATAACCATGATGATTATTTCTTTAAAAACATACCCTCAGAAAACCAGGGGGGCATTGACACGGTTTTTAAGACTCAATGTTGTCGTTTCTGATTCTGTTACGCAAATTAATATAAACTAACAACAGATGAATGATGATGGAGAGATGGCGAGAAAATATGGCATGCCCACTTTATGTTGATTTTACACGGGATTGTATTAAAAAATTCCCTGATTTTTTAGTGTTTCCCACATTTGATTTGTGTGAATCGGATGACTATAAAGAGTGTCTTGCTTACCTCGTTGTAAACAGTTCGTTCAATTGTCAATATATGAATACGTGCGGAAAGGAATATAAAAAAAACCTTCCTAAGATAGTCACTCAGTTGCTTGGGGAAAAAGAAACCAGAGATATTTTTTACAAATATACTGCTCAATATTGTGTCTCCCAAGAAAATCACATCAAGTGTGCAAAATATGCACTATTGTCTGAAGGGAAAATACCTCCAATAAATCTATTTCCAGATGGGAGTAAAATTCATCCTATGGAGCTGATCCTAAAACGAAAACTAATCATACATCCACCAGAGTAAACAACAAGTATCATGAATCCATAGGTTCTTTC
>DATLAF010000060.1:0-11033 GCA_035527635.1 Thermoplasmatota archaeon
TCTTTTTGCTGATTTCCAGGAAGAGTCGGAACTCTTCCTCTTCTGCTTTTTCGTAGATTTTCCAATTTGTTTTTCGCATATCCCATTCCCTCGTGCAAGAGGATATGCGATTGTCAGATATTAATTATGAACCAAGGCCGCTGTTAGGAGAAACTATAAATGAACCTTCCATGATTCTGATTTAGAGGAACTAAATATGCCATATATGTATGAAGGATGGACATTATATAAGAGGGATGTCACCCTCAAAGGCGGACGAAAGCAAACGATTTATTTCTTTAGCAAAAGATCACCAAAAAGCGGCACACCCTGTGAATTACCACCAGGATACAGCGTCGGAGTCAACAAACGAACTAGTCTTCCCTATCTGAAAAAGAAGTAATATTCTTCTTTTTTTTCTTTTTTTTTCGTCATGCTATTTTCATTTCTTTTTTTAATACAAAATAGAACAGTAATTTTAACAGTGGGCCCGTTGAGATTTGAACTCAAGTCACTAGCACCCCAAGCTAGAAGGATACCAAGCTACCCCACGGGCCCAAGGTAAAACACCTATACTTTTTTGCTTGAAAATCTTATGCGTGCATACTAGAAAGCCTTAATATACTTTATTAGATGAAGACCATCTATGAATTTCGATATCTTTACCTGGCTTGGGTTTACTGCCGGTGCCATTACCTCATTTGGTTTCATTCCACAACTGATCCGGGGATATCGAACAAAAAAACTTAATGACATCTCCTATTGGATGCCCGTAGTCCTTACTGGTGGTATGTTGCTGTGGTTCGCTTATGGGGTTTTACGAAATGATATCGCAATTATTGTTGCAAACTCCTTTGGCGTCCTCTGCAACATCCTCTTAATTGGTATGAAAAAATGGTATTCCTAGTACATAGACCCTTTTTTTAAAACAATATCTTAAATACTAAGATTACACATACCTCCTGGAACTCTGGAACCACCAGGCTCCATTTCTCAAGTGAGCGACTATGGAACAACGTACAACCAAAACATCCATTCTTGATACCATTGCTATATTTTTCATTAAGAAGCTGTCAAATTGTTTCTGGGAACTCGCAGATACCTGGTCTTACAATAACGAAAAAATTGCGCAACTCTATAATAAAACAATAGGAAAAGAATACCGCAATGAGTACGAAAACTGCAATATCTCATCAAAGGCAAACATCTTACACATTGGCTGTGGCGCCTACCCCCTGACCGAAATCATTCTAGCCAGCTGTACGAAAGGGCACGTCCTTGGAATTGATAAAAACCCTGACACCGTACTACGAGCACAACAAATGATTAAAAAAAACAAGCTCGAAAATAATATCACCATAAAACATGGTGATGGTCTTGATTTTTCTGTGGAAGATTTTGACGTCATCATTGTATCGAGTTGCTCCCTGCCTAAAGTAAAGATCCTTGAGCATCTCTTTCAAAAAGTACAATCACAAAGTACCATCATTGTCAGAGAGGTTGATATCGCAGCTAAAGATATCCTGAAATGTATCAATGAACACCCTGATATTGAATTAATAAAACAAGTCCGTCACAATCCTTTCCCATTTTTTGAGCCGATAGGATGGACCACATTTTGCCTGAAAAAGAAATGAGGAAAATCTTTTAGTCTCTTTTCATCTACCATTCGGTGTCAACTATGGAACAACCACCATTAAAGCAGGAGAACATACTGAGACGACCGATAAAGTTCCTCTTCAAATGGCGTGCGTTTACTTACTATGAGATGATCTACTACGTGTTCATGTACGCAGGGGCAATGATGTTTGCCTATGGAATCCGGCCCTATACCATAGAGAGTTTAACACTAGTGTTTCTGACGATTGCGACCCTCTATTCAGGGTTTTTCGCTGCGCTCATCTGGAACGATATCACTGATAAGGATATCGATGTCGTGGTTCACCCAACCCGACCGATACCGGATAGACGAATCAGTCAGTCGAAATTCTTCATAATAGCCTTAGTGTTTTCGGCGCTGACTTTTCTGTTTGCAGCACTTACCAGCCTTTGGTGTTTACTTCTCGTCGGTGCTACCGCCTTGTTTGTCACGTTCCATAATAAATACCTTAAGAAAAAAGTAAAATTTCCTGCCTATTCAGAGATTTTTACCCCAGTCCAATGGTTGACCGTCCCGCTTTTCGGATTCTTTGCCATCTGGTCAACGACCTCTTTAGAGGGAAACATAAACCTCACGATTCCCTTGCTTGGGCTACTCTCCATCAACCCGACTCAGCTTCTCCCCATGTTCCTTCTGGTCTTTTTCTCCTATTTCGCAGACGATGCTCACGATCTTGCAGAAGGAATTCACGATGTGGACGGGGATCGCAGACTTGATGTCAAAACCTACGCGACTTCATTTGGGGAAAAAACCGCGGCAAAAATCTCGTTTGCTATGCTCTTCATCTCAGGAATCATCGGTATCCTGCTTTCACTGCTGACTCTACTTTCCCTTCTCTTCCTCGTACCATTTCTTTTGTTATGGGTCTATACCCTGTATCATTCGTTTGCACTAATAAAAATCACCAATGACCTTCAACGGAGAGAACAAGCAAAAATAGTTGGGAAAAAACAGTATGATTTCCTCCTCTTTAGCTATACCTTGATTTTCCTTGACGTGTTCGTCCAACTCATAAATCCCTTTTACCAACACTTAGCTACGGTAATAATCTAACAAGAAGTGCCATTTGTGCCCACATCCTATTCTCTGCCTCATCGATGATAACCGATTGCGGGCCATAGGCTACTTCTTTTATGACTTCTTCACCATAATAGATAGGCATGCAGTGCATGAAGATCGCATCAGGTTTTGCTTTCCCCATAACGTCCTCCGTTATAGTATAGCTCTTAAAATCTGAAAGACGTTGTGCTCGTTCGTTGTCATACCATAAAGAAATCCAGGTGTCCGTTGCAACGACATCTGCCTGTGCCACTGCTTTAATGTCATCAGTAATGGTTACGGTATGATTTTTCTTCGTCGCAATCTCACGTGCTTTTTGTACATACTGGTCTTTTGGCCAATATTTCTTCGGAGAAATTACTGCGATATTCATCCCTACAAGGCTACACCCGAGGAGATAGGAATGGGTAAGATTATCGTCTCCATCACCGATAAACACAAAATTCAAATCATTAAGACGTCCTTTTTTTTCTTTAATCGTCATCAGATCCGCTAGTATCTGACAAGGATGCTCCAAGCGATCCAACCCGTTGATGACAGGGACGGTCGCATGCTGAGCGAGTTCCTGTAAGTTTTTCTCATCAATCGCTCGATACATGATCGCATCTGCATATCGAGATAACACCAGTGCAATATCTTTTGGAGATTCTCGTTTTCCGATACCTAACTCAGGTCCTGTCAGAAAGATGGCATGGCCCCCAAGAAGGGTCATACCAACTTCAAATGAAATCCGTGTTCGGGTCGACTGTCGTTCAAAAATCATCGCAAGGGTTTTTCCCTCTAGATACTTCAATTGCTTGCCTGGTTTCATGTCATGTTTCAGGCGAATTCCCAGGTCGATAATCTCTTCGATTTCATCTTCGACATCCAGGATAGAAAGCACGTTTTTTTTCATAGGACGGGCGTTACGTACCTTCCAAAAGTATATTAACATTTTGAAGAACTCATAGGCCGTCTAATGGTTCTTTCTCTGATACAGATTCTCGAGGTATCTGTGAAAAATCAATACGTTTCAAATGACAATGAATACTTGGTCGAGGTGCAAACTGTAGCCTGGTTGAGAGTTTTTTACGCAGGGCATGGAAATCAAGCTCGACCGACACGCCAACACCCTTCGGAGGGAGAAGAAACTTGAAATTCACCGCGTTATGCCCAAGAAGCGGTGCTTGACGTAATAAGACGATTTTACACTGACCTTCCAGCGGGATTGTTTTTTCTTTATCGGTGAATGTACCTTGCATACGACCAGGTAACTCACTTAAAATAAATGCTTTATAGAACCTGCCTTTCTTATGCGGGTCAATGTACTCATAGCTGTCAGTTGTTGACCAAAACCGTAGGTGTATCGTTTTATCATCTAACCGTCCCGTCAGCTCCAAATCCGATGGATAGTACAGGTCATAGTTTTTTACATACAGCACTTTATTGTATTTGAACCGGACGTCGCAGAACTCCCAGTATCGTTTCCCATCAGGGGTCACATACAAGGCTCCAAAGGAGGGGCCTTCAGAAACCCAGAATAATGAATTACCAAAAAACAGACTCCAAGAATTATCACACACGCCCCAGACCCAATCATACCCGAAAGGATTATTCTCCGAGGTAAAGCTGATTCGTTGTGGGATTTTGAATCGATGATGAGACAACCACCATTTTGTGAGATGACTATAGGTGGTAATCGTTCGATGTGCTCCTGAAAGCGCCTGTAGTGGCTTCTGGTACGACCAGTTCCCCCATGCATGCTCTAGGTACCCTTTTCCTTGAATATTATAGGATTCTTTCCGTAACGTTATGGTCCCTGTGATATCACAATACGGCAGGAAACCATACCGGTAGAAATTCAAGCCGATTGGCAGATTCCCCTGTGTCGTCTCCTGAGCAATCCAATGTGGTAACGAACGTGCTGTGTAGTCCGCATCAACGATTAGCTCTTGGTCTTTATCCTCAACATGAAGATGGTATTTTGGGTATAACCCCTGAAGACTTGATGTTTCATAGCGAAGATCAAGTCTATTTTTCACATGAGAAAATTTTGTAATCACGTCATTGATGTCTTTATGAAGCACCCATTTTTTTGAGGTGATATCAAATAACACATATTGGAAAAAACAGGAGGGTGTCTCTCGTTCATATGCAAACGAAGTCATCAGATTCCATCGTCGGTTATCCTGCCGTGTTTGAAACAGTAATTCACAAGTCCACCATTCTCTCATAACCGGGTAATGGTCTCCTTCTTCTTTTTGAGTCCATGGGTTTATTGGATCATCTGCTTTCATACCTCAAACCTGTCTCTGTGCCAAATGCTGTTGCATGCTCACAAGAAATATATCAAGGAATTATAACCTTTTTTAAAGCAAAGCGTCTTAAAGGTTTAAATGCCGGCAGTTCAATTCCGAGAAGTACGGATTGTGAGTAATTCACACCACCTCACTGTGACTATGATACAGAAATTGTTTGCGCATCTGGAAACCATGCGGCCATACACGCTTCTCTGGTGTGGCCTGGTCAGTCTTCTTGGTGCCTGTCTCTTGTATGGTGACCTTCCTGCCTTAAAGATCTCCTTGCTTGTCTTTTTCATCCCGATTATGGGCTGGATAGCTGGCTTATACCTCGCAGATTACTATGATAGAACATTAGATGCAATCCAGAAACCATATCGACCAATTCCCTCGGGGAGGATTTCCCCCCGCGAAGCGTTGGCTGTTGGTGCTGTATATGCAGGTATTGGGTTAGGGCTTACCCTCCTCTTCCTTCCGCTCATTAACATCGCTTTGGTCCTTGTTGCTGGTGGTCTTGTGTTATGTTATGCAAAATTTACAAAAGCACGAGGGCTTCTAGGGAATTTTAATCGGGGTGCTATGACCGTCATCACCTATCTGTTTGGAATTTTTTCACTTTCCTCATATACCTCAATCCCCGTCTCGCTCTGGATGCTTTCTTTTGTGTTTTTCTTCCATGATACGAACAGCAACATTATCGGAGCAATAAGAGACGTTCAGGGGGATAAAACAGGGGGGTATACGACCACACCGGTACGCTATGGGATTCGAAGCACACTTCTCATCTCCGTACTTCTTAGTTTTTTATACCTTGTCCTCACCGCATGGCTCATTAATGTCTACGCTCTCGTTATTTATCAGGTGTACTTCTCTATGTTATTTTCAGCAGGGATCCTGATCCTCTGTGTCATGTACCTGATTTTGTTTACTTCAACTCAAACTCTAACTAGAAAACAATCACTCTCTGCTCATGAGCTATTTGTCACCGAGCGTATCCTCTTTGCATCCGCCTTCATTGTTGGAATAGCAGCGAACCACGTGCTCTCATTTTCCATATGTATCTTCTCTCTTATTGTCACGCTTCTTTCCCAACACCTCCTCAGAGAACGTTATGAGTTAACATAGGGACCATGAACTGTTTAGTAACAGGAGCCTCAGGCTTCATAGGATCTGCATTAGTCAAACGACTTATCCAGGATGGTCACCATGTACGAGCGATCCTTCATACGAACCCTCCACCTCATCAGGACTCTGAAGTTGAATATGTCAATGCAGACCTCACTGAACCAACATCATTATCGCCTCTCATATACGATATCGACATCGTCTTCCACTGTGCTGCCCTTGTAAAAGATTTCGGATCCAAAAAAGAAATCATGAACGTAAATCTCAAAGGAACGCAGCATCTGGTCGAAACTTGTGATACAAAGATACAGCGGTTTATTTTCCTGAGCCATCTTCATAGCATATCAACAAAAAAAATAAAGGGATATAACTATTCAAAAGCATTAGCTGAACACTTTCTTTTAGAAAAACATCGCACAGAACAATTCCCCACCGTTATTATTCGACCAGGGAACGTCTATGGACCTGGTGCCACAACATGGTGCCTTCGACCACTTCAAGCGATTCAACAAGATCGCATCGCCCTCATCGACAAAGGAGATGGTCTTTTTCTTCATACCTACATCGACAACCTCATCGATGGTCTTCTATCCGCAATGATCGCATCATCAATCATTGGAGAAATCATTGAGATAACCGATGGAGATAATAGCACCACCTGGAAAACCTATCTAAACGACCTCGCAGCTATTGCTGGAAAACCACCGATTGCCCGGAACATGACAAAAACCACTGCCAATCTCATCAGTACCTATATGATGATGCGATACCACCTGTTACATAAAGATCCACTTCTCACCCCAACCGCGGTCCATATCTTCACCAATCAACGAACCGTTTCGATCGAAAAAGCAACAAAACTCCTTAGATATTCCCCGTCGGTTGACTACACCGAAGGGATGAAACGCATGGCTCTCTGGTTAAAAACTGAACATTACATTTAAGAAAATCCCAATGTTTAAAGAAATATAAATCATATAAGAAAAGAGTAATGCTTATGTCGACCTCAATCCTTGAGCGATTGTTTTCAACCCTACAAAAAATTATCTTCAAACAGATTGGGAAAAAAATACCAACAAACGCTCTGAAAAACATCATGGATCTGTTCTTTATGCTGTTTGAAAAAGTAGGATGCAAATTCGAGGTTATTTCAGAGATATATCTGAAATTGTACCAGGAGATTGTCACCAAAGAAATAACCATGGCACAGATCTCAGACCAGGACCGGGTTCTTGTCATAGGAAGCGGCTCTCTCCCAGCAACACCAGCGATTATCGCCCAAAACACACATGCACAGACCATTTCCATTGATAAAGATTGTACCGCAGTAAAAGAAGCAATGCAGTATGTTACTGCCCATCACCTTGAACAAACACTTTCGATTCAATACGCTAATGGGCTTACTTATCCTGTCGGTGAGTTCACCGTAATCGTTGTCCTCTATGGAGTAAAACAACCTACAGAGCTATTTAGTCATCTAGCAGACCACATCGATCAAAAAACCCGAGTTATCTATCGGACTATTACGGATACTCACGGGAGGATTAAGGATAAAACCCTTGATATCTCACAACACTTTCTTATTAAAAACCAAATACATACCGAGACACTTGGGTCGTTGGAATCGTTTCTTTTAATGAAAAAATAATCCGTTTGAACCATATTAGAATTTAAAATCTCTCTGATAATAACGTCGGAACGTATAATTCGTAAATGCTGGAAGAACCGCTGATGCATTCCTGACAAGAGCAAATGTCCGAAGTGCTCGATAGATGACATTTGGCATGGTATAAAATTTTTTTGCAGCCTTCCGGGTTCCTTCAAAAAGTTCCTTTTCTGTCATATTTTTTGGTTTGAACACCACATCGACTTGATTATAACGTGTCCAATCCCTGCTTGTGATTCTTCCTTCACGTTCCAGGCGATCAAACAAAGGGGTTCCGGGATAAGGAGTCAAAATATTGATTTCCACTGCATCTAACTCCCATTCATACATTTTCTCCAATGTTGTATCAAAGATATCAAGTGTATCCTGATCAAAACCAAAGATAATACCACCTTGCACCGCCATCCCATGTTTATGTAATCGTTTGATCAATTTTTTAAAATCTTCAACTTTATTGACTGTTTTTTTAATTCCGTTTAACGACGCCTGACTGACCGACTCAAAGCCGACAAACCATTCAACACACCCTGATTTTTTCGCAAGATCAAGAAACTCATCATCGATCTTCCCAAGCACATTGGAGTTCCCATTCGCGACCCATTCTTTATGGATTTTTTGTTTGATAAGCTCTTTAAAAAGCTCTCGTGAATACGGTGGGTTTACGGTGAGACTTGGGTCATGAATAACGTAGATGCGATTCGGCATCTGCTTGATTTCTTCAACTACATTCTTAATGGGGCGTTGTTTCACACCATGCTTGCAGAAACTAGCGATGGCACAAAACTCGCATTGATTTGGGCATCCTCTCGTGGACTGAACAGCACCAAGCAAGGGGTTCTGACGAATGAGATCACGTCTGATAGGAGGAATTGCTGCCATGTCAAAATCAGGGTTCGGTTCATAAAATTGTTTTAAAACACCTTTCTCACAATCGCGAATAAGTTCAGGCCATGTTGCTTCCGCTTCCCCAAGAACGATACTATCTGCATGTTGTATTGCTTCCTGTGGCATCGCGGTTGGGTGATACCCACCAAGCACAACTTTTCGTCCTCGTCTCCGAAACTCATCAGCAAGCTCATAGACATGCGGTGCAGTCATCGTATAACTTGTGATCCCTACCAGATCAGCTGGTTCATCAAAATCAATGTCTTCATAATTTTCATTTACAATTCTTACGGAATGATGTCGAGGCGTAATACCTGCAAGATGTGGTAAGGTGATGATCGGATACCCAAATAGAATAGAGCTCCATGAACCTTTATCTGAATAGGTTGTCGCCCCATGTTCAATTCGTGGAAATACAAGTAAAATATTCATGATGCCAACACCAGATAACCTAAGGCTGTTTTAATATTTGTTCTTTATCACAAATAAGAATTGTTATGGTAGATCTTGTTCTTCGGGGCCTGTATACTCATAATCTATCGTAAACATCTCACGCATCGGTTTTTCCTGTGTCTGCTCTTCGTAAACATGAGCGGTTAACCCCGCGACCCTACCAAGAAGAAAGAAGGCCTTCCCTAGACGCCAGTCAAAACCCATATCAGAGATGATTGCCGCGATCGCACCATCTACATTAATCGGAAGTTTTTTTCCCTGAGATTTTTCTAACGCAATCTCGATTGCCATAGAAAGGGATACATGATCCCCAGCGATGTGAAGTTCTTTTGCCAGCTCAAATAACCGTTTTGTGCGGGGGTCAGCGGTATGGATGCGATGACCAAACCCTGGGATTCGGTTCTTCTGTTCATTTGCCTCTTTTACCAGGGCTGCCGCAATCGTATCAACAGGTTTTCCTTCTTTTTTCATTCGAAGTACGCCTTCTTGGAGGAATTTTGCTCCTTTTTCTATCGCGCCACCATGCGCATCACCTATTGAAAGAATCCCTGCAGCAACCGCAGTAGGTAAGGGTACACCCCCTGATGCAACAGTTCGTGATGCAATAGATGAGGGAGGAGTTATCCCATGATCGATACATGATGTAAGAATTGCATCCATCATTTTCCCATATTCCTGAGATGGTAAAACTCCCCTCAATAAGAGATACACGACAGAAGCATAGGGGACATTTCCAATGAGATCTTCCTGTCGGTAACCTTTGGTCACAATATGATTTGGCTCTATCTTAGAAATCGAGGTTTTCCATTTCATGGTTTCTCCTCTTTTACTACTCGTACCATGTCTAAAACGGTTCCGTCGAACCATTTGATAATCCCGATGATTTCATGTCCGAGATGCGGCATCTGTGGTGACCCGGTTGCGTCGTACGCCATCGTCTTCAGCGACTCAATAGCGACAATGTTCATCGTACCTTTGATTGTCTTAATGAGGTCTTTTCTTATCGGGTTTATCGCGATTCCTCTATTGGTCACAACCGCATCAATCACAGAACCAGGTGTTGTGATGGTGGTGACGTTCTCTCGGACGATCGGGTTTGTTTTTCTAAAGATGGGGGTAGTGATAATCGTTAGGGCCGCGCCAGCAGCGGTGTCTTGATGACCACCGATCCCATGAAGCAAGCGGCCATCGCTATGGGTGTTGACGTTGACGTTGTAATGAACATCGACTTCGGTTGCACCAAGAACAACAGTATCAAGACTATCTGCAGTCCTCCCCTTTGATGTTGGGTCTGCGTAATGACCGATATCTGCAGGGAGACCAGGGTCATTTTGGATGAAGCTGATTGATTCGGTGTCAAACACCTGGGAGTAATACATCTGCTTCACACGACCAGCCTTATAGATATCGATTATGAATTTCGTTAACCCACCAGTAGCACAGGAAGCAATAACATTTTTTTCCTCAAGTCTCTCCCCAAGGTACTTCACCGCAGCAAGAGAGATACCTCCAGAACCAGACTGGAATACCATCCCGTCTTTAATCAAACCTGCAGTATCCATTAAATCAACGCATTGCCTAGCAATACTAAGTTTCTCAGAGTCGTCGGTGATTTTCAAAGATCCTGATATGATCTGTTTCGGGTCACCGATCCGATCCACCTGAGCAACATGATCTACATATCGTTCCTGGATTTCCTGCGGTTTGCACGGATATTCAACGATAGTATCAGTCACAACAATCACATGTTCTGCCTTCATCGCATCAATTTGTGAATAGGAAATCGGACCAAACGCGCTATCCCCAAGGACACCTGTGCAATTCCCTCGTTCGTCTGAGGCTGATGCAGCAATAATTGCAATATCAACAGCAAGCTCCCCTGTTTTCACCGCCCCCCATCGACCCCCGTGTGAACGAAGGATCACCG
>DATLAF010000061.1:0-3536 GCA_035527635.1 Thermoplasmatota archaeon
AACCTCGTACTGCGTACGAGATAAGCTAGGCAATATTCTCATCGAGGCTGAAGCAGCCACGCTGTATTCTGAACTTGAACACCGGCTCAAACCGTATCTTGCTGCCTCGATGATAGGACTTGAAGCAAGCACAAGCTACTACACATTATATCAGAATTTTCTCAGAAATAACTATCACATCAAGGTCGCCAATACTATCCAGCTTCGTCAGCTGATCGCCAAGAACGACAAGCTGGATGCCCAACGCCTCTCTGAGATGCTCCGGCTTGGAACATTCCCTTGTTCCTACATCCCCGAGGAGGAAATCCAACACCTTCGCAGCTTGATCCAGAAGCGTCATGCGCTCATGCAGGAAAAGGTACGGTGCAACAACCGGATCCAAGCATTCCTGGATCGAAACGGTGTCATGATGCCCCTGTGTAAAGCGTTCAGCAAGAAATGGAAACACGCTCTCATGCAACACCTGGGATCAGGGAACATCAGCACAGAACTACGGTACGAATACAACCATTATGTGTACCTGGAGAAGACAAACGAACAAGCAGACCAAGAGATCATTGGCTACACGAAGACATACTGGAATCAGGAGTATCAGTTGTTGCGCAGTATCACCGGTTTCGGAGTCTTACTTCCTTGTTATATTATCGCCTTTGTCCATCCTATTGAACGGTTTCTATCAAACCGGAAACTCCGGCGGTACGCTGGAGTGATCCCTGTCGCAAAAGAATCCGGTAACACGACATCTCGGGGAAGGATACCAAAGACTTCAAGCAAGGCTCTTTTACGTTGGGCTCTGGTCCAAGCAGCCAATACCATTGGAAAGACCAATACTACGCTTGGGAGATATTATAGGCGGAAAAAGAACCAGAAGAAAAACACTGGTATCGCGAAGATCGCTGTCGCCTCCACCTTAGTGGATATTATCTATAAGGTGTTGACGACAAAGAAACCCTACATATCAACTGCTTGTTAAATCTTTGAGGCTTATGCATGTATGAGATGGTGAGAGTCGGCTGTCCTCCTCTCTCGTAGGCTGTGTACCCTGTAAAAAAGAATGGGCAGCTAATGACTCACCATAGTGGGCTAACCCACCCCCTTGATGGGTGGATCTGTACCCGTATAGAAGAGTGTCGTCAAACGACCTCACCATCAGCAATATCATTAAATGAGAGGTGATTGATAAAGATACTGAAAACAACACGAGAATCCTGAGAAAGGTTTCTTCCCCAGGATTTCAAGAATTATCATAGAAGAAGAGAAAGAAGCTCTTCCATGACAGAATTATCATAGAAGAAGAGACTATGAGGAAAGAATTGACGGAAAAACAGGTATCGGTGGTTCTACGTTTCGCAATCGTTGAAGTGCCTGTAGTTTCTCATGATTACCAATTTTAGCTTGTGAAATGACCTCTTCTAAGATTTCTATAGACGATGCATATGTTGGTAAATCCACGGGGTGAGGTACATTATCCTTTCCTCCGTGAGCAAAAGTGTAGCGAATGGGGTCTTCCCAGGACGGTTTCTCACCATAGATGAGATCAGAGATGAGTGCAAGAGCTCGGATTGTATTTGGTCCAACCCCCCGCAGTGATAACATCTCTTCATAATTGGTCGGATGAACATCATAAATTTCCTTCATCTTCTGCCAATTGATGGTCCGGGGCATATCAAGATAGGGTAAAAACCGTTTTTTGATTACCGGAGATAACCACTCATCCAATGTTTTTTGATGCTGATGCCGAGTAAGAGTGGCCCAATCACGTCTTAAATGCAAAGGATTGTCGTTGACCAAATCAACAGAGACTTTCTGAGCGGCACTGCTTTGTCTTGCGGTCATATCTAATACTTTTTCTTGTCGGTCATTACCGACAATCGTATTATGCGGTTCACAGATAAAATTTTTAACATCCTCGGATAACCAATGATATCTTCGCGCATAACTTGTTTCATTGTTCATCCCCTGTTGGATTACCGCCCATTGCTTGTTTTCAGTTAAAATAAACACGTGATGATAGAGGGTATGGCCATCTTGAATCGCGGTGTTATCAACCTTCGCCGCCATCCGACTACAATACTGCAAGCGATGAATAACCGACGTCGAAAGATTGTATTTTTCACTAAATGTCTCGATTTCAATAAGGGTGTTTTGAGAAACTTTCCCTTTCCCACCACAAAAGGTAATACCAAAATTCTCAGCATTTATCGCTTCCTTTAACGCCCCACACGTAATCGTAGTCGTACCCGACGAATGCCAATCGTACCCTAGAACACAGGAAAGAGCCTGAAACCAGAATGGATCAGAAAGTCTACGAAGAAATTCATCAGCTCCGTACTCATACACGATAACTTCGCCGATCTGCTTTGATAGCGCGACCATGCGTTTGAATAACCACCGTGGGGCTTTCCCAGGATGAAGAGGAAGATTTGCGACCCCTGTTTTTAGCATAGATAACTAGTTCTATGACATTTTATCCATATAATCCTTTTTCAGGGTTCACTGAAACTATCGGATGTAACAAAAACGGGAATCTATAAAAAAGAATAGTAATTCTCAGATGACAAGCATCTAGGGATTCAACTAGAAGCTAAAACAAGATATCTCCACATATCTCAAGAAAAATAACGACGTTCCTTTTCTCAAACCATGATGCGTAAGGTCAGGAGACCATAATGGAAACACAAGATTTCACTTCCTATATGAAACAATTTAATGGGTATCTGCAAAAATACTTTCCGTCAAAGGAGGCATGGACACCAGTTGATGACGCGATATACAAACCAGATGACCTCTATCGTATCCCGTTAAAAGAAGGATACGAGATGCAATTCAAATCCATTAAACATACCTTCACCTATCAATATACAAATAATAAGGTATATCAGAATTTTTGTAAAGACCGAAATTTCTCACCAACAGATATCAAAACCCTTGATGATTTAGAGAAAATACCGCTAATCCCTGATAGTTTTTTTAAGGATTATCCGAAGGGACGTGATTTTGCCCTCTGGCTGGGTAACATTTTCACAGGAAACCTCCCGCGCATCGTCATAAAACAACAACATCCAACCTATGATGAGGTAATAAATGCATTCAACCAAGCTGGTATGGGAGTCGCCTACAGCAGCGGAACCAGCGGTCGACATACGTTCATACCGCGAGATCAGCGAACGTTTTATACCTCGGAATACGCAGCTGCGAAGTCCGTTATTAATATGGTGTATCCCTTGTGGGATTATCATATGCATGGTTATTTGCTCATGCCAAACCCAACAAAAACTAATGTGTACGCAGGAAAAGTCTGTACCATCTATTTTGATATTATTCAGGATGTCCGAGTCGCAATTGATCGAGATATCACTACAGAACTTATTCAAATGTCAATGACGGGGCAGAAGGGAATAAAAAGTACTATTGAGCTTGTCTGAGAAATCGAACTTTTTGATGTGACAAGTATTTGAATTGGCTGTCCCGCAGCCAATTTCCCGGTTAGGTAGAAAATAATACTCTCAGGTATCGGTTTATTCTACTCTGCAGAG
>DATLAF010000062.1:0-3814 GCA_035527635.1 Thermoplasmatota archaeon
CCCTCATTCTACAAATCTCCCAATTTACATTTATTCCATTTATTTCATCGATGGGAAATGGAAAAAATTTGGGAGATTCCCGATCCCGAAACACCGCTATTAAAAAAGATCAAAAAGAAAATCAGGAAAAACAAACTGAAAATCCGAACAAACTTTGCAAAGTTGGCTAACTGATCCAAGCGTTCTTCCAAGTTGTAATTTCCATAGCTTGCCGAGACTTGACAAGCGCACGATGAGCTTTTTCTTTTTTCATAACATCGTCAAGCAGTTGGTTTAGTACTTCTGGACGACCTTTGGCTATACTTACAAATCCCCGTGCTACTTTTTCTCCACCAAAAATGTAGTGCGCCAATATGATGTTTCGAATCCGATCATCGTACCACCAGTTATAGCCTCTTGGCGCACCGAAATGATAACATGTACCAAACGGATAGATCCACTTGTGTTTTCCGAGAACCGCAAGGGTGTAATTCATAAAATGCTCACCACCACCGTAAACACCTAACTCTTTTGGCCATCCCCCTGTCAGATTATAGATCTCTCTTGACATCATAATCCCACAACAAGACATACAAGGCACTTCAAAAACTTCGTCTTGCGGGTAGTGCTTAGGACTAAATCCCGTGAATGAGTAATGATAGAACAAGCCTTCATCAAGAACGAACTTATAGATCAGCTTGCGTGATTCGAGAACTTTGTAGGTCAAAGGTAGATGAATCGAACCGTTAAGAATGTCCTGATTCTCATCATAGTATTTGTACATACCATAAAGACCATCACGGCTGAGGATCACATGAGCATCTACAAAAAACAAAATGCGTCCGGTTGAGTGTTCTACACCTACACGCTTTGCATTCCAATGTGAAAGCTTGTCTGTGTAATGCAAGTATTTTAACCAGGGATTCAAAGGATCACAAGCTTTGATCGAATCTCCACCCCCATCATCAGGGTGTCCTTTTTCTTCGTTTTGTGGACAATGATTGTTTATTGCAATAATTTCAAATTCAATGCCACGATCTTTTAGTTCCTCGGCAATACTTCGAATTGTAAATGTAGCCTGAGGGTGTTCGTTGCAAAACGGGATAATAACTGACAGATCCATATTCACCTCATAGAATTTCAATTCTCGGTTTGAAAAAAGGTAATTGCACTAATTGATTAGGTCTTAAGGCTTTCTTGGCATAAAACAATTTTAATACCGGAAAGTCTTTCCATTCTTTTCTTCTATTCCTTATAATCTCTGATATCAATTCATAAGGAATAATTTGTAAAGCTAATTGGGCAAGTTCGGAACAGAATAATTTTCTCAGATCGATAGACACATTTCCCAACACGTTTGCTACAACCCCACCGAAATCATATTTTGTTCCTATTTTGTTCCAACAAATAATATCCATTCCTGCTCGAAAATACCGTAATTCTTCTCTTAGAGGATACCAAAAAGCTCTTCCATTATGAGCATGAATTGAAGAAGAAAGTGCGCGAACATTGACCTCGCCTTCTGCTGCTTCGATGATCAATTTTCTATCAAGTATAGTAGGACCACTAACACAAACGGAAACATGTGTCATACAACTCTCAATCGGAGTCCCTGTTTTAAAATACTCATAGATTGCGATTCCCGTTGGAAAAATACCGGAACGGTGATAGGCGATGATATCCCCCGGCCTGACACCCTTCCTTAATTTTTCATAAGGCAATCGCCACTCATTCACTTTTCACCTCCTAACCGTTTCGTTTTTGAAGAAGGTATTCCAACTGTTTCTCCAACTCCTGTTTCTTTACGGCGTAGTCCTGATAATTTTTATAAGCGTGTTCAGGTAATTGGTTTGGATCCCTCACACCACACCGTGACATAATAAATGCCATTTGATCTTGATACCATCGAATGTCATCTTTGAGGGAATTGATTTTTATGTCGATAGTATTGGCAGCAACCACCGAACTTTTCCCAAAGTAACTATCTACCCAAACCCACCCTGTTACAATACTGCCAAGAACTATGATAGTCCCTATTGCTGTCATAATTCTTGCCCACAATTTCTTAGGCATGACTCACCTCCTTTACTCTATAGGAACAAAAGATCCATCCGTCCGTTTGCGGAATTTGTCTCCACCGATCAAATAAATTTTATGATCAGCATAAGACTCCTTCGTATCGACAACCGGCAAATTCTCTAAACTGTCTACAACAGAAGGGACAATATTCGCTTGTTTCAGATAGCCGATGATCATAGGGCGATACAAGGGGCTTTCGATAAATTTATCGATATTCCCTATGAACTGTTTCACCTTGTCAAGACCGCTCCCTTTCTCAGAAAGGGAACTGCTAGTGATAAATCGTAAAGCGATCACCGCCGCAATATCGATACCCATATTAGCAAGAGCGGGATCGACCCCTGTACTTGCAAGATAAGGTTGTGCCGCTAATAAAGCAAATTGAAGCATAGAAAACAACAGAATAGATTTGGATTGCAACGCCCCTTTTAAAGCATCAATTGGTCGTCCCATAATTATTCCTCCCTCTTTTCCCAGTTAGTGAACCATTCTTGGTTTCCTATTTTATGGTAACCGTGTTTTGTTCTCCATTCACGGCCTATATCCGTCACATTTGCGGGACTGATTGGGAGTATAAACGATCCAAACACAGAATCTTCGATCACAGGGCCAATCTTCGGATGCCGACCTTTGATCTGTTTCTCTGGATTAACGGAAGGATCCATGTTTTCAGCACAAAATCTAAGAAAGTCTCCGCGATTAAGAGAAGGATGACCACACCACCCGACAGTACCGCGATACTCATCTGGGCATTGAAAAAACATTCCGTTCCATTCATAGAAATATTTCCAGTTTTTGCAATTATGTGTACTCCTAAAAATACTCAACCTAAGATGAACAAGTTTTTCTTGAATGAAACAACTCATCATATCTTCGAAGTTCATAAGATACAACATCTCCCAATCTTCTTCAAGATGAAAAACGAGTTCGGAATCTGTTTTACCCCATATTCTTACAACTGCCTCACCGAAATGCGGTGAGTTTGGACAGAAAGCCACAAAGTCTTTGAAAAAGTCTCTGGCAATATAACAAATCTCATCGGATAAGTCTTGTTTATTGCCTGCTGGATCAATGTTCACGATTAGCCGCATACTATTTTTCATTCTATCACCAAACAAATTATCATAGAATGATTGCAATGTCCGGTAAACAAGCTCAGGTCGCCAAGTAGCGGTCATCGTAACGTCAATCATTTTTAAATTTTACCTTCTAATTTTAGTTGTTCTACGGCAGCATTCACTCCATTGCAAATAAAAACCAATCTGGATTTTATTGAAGCTAAACTTTGACTTTCATCCATCAAAACCGATGCTGCCTCAAAATTAAAAGTAATCCCTACTTTTTTAGCTTTTGTCAGCAACCACATTTGAACGTAGGGTTGACTCAAAATACCTTCTTTGTAGTTGCGTAAATAGTTTTCCAGCAACACTTGTAAAGATTCTATTGTTTCAACCCCTTCCAGTTCCCCACAAAAATTGCTGAAAGGTTGTGCGACATCGGGTTTACTGTACATAAAAATGTATGCCGCCATTCCCAGATCCTCCTCATTAAAAACAGGAGAATCTGTTCCACTTGTTGCACATCCAAAAAGAAACGAAATAACGATGAGTAAAAGACTGATCTTTTTCATTTTTATTCTCCTTTTGTTGTGTGTTAATTCCCTTCTATGGTGCTTTCCTCTGGACAAAGTGGACCAGTAATACCCCAAGAGTCGCAATCTTTAGGCAAGCCATTCCCGTCACCTTCGTTAGAACGG
>DATLAF010000063.1:0-3981 GCA_035527635.1 Thermoplasmatota archaeon
ACAACACCTACTACGACATCTACCTTGATCCTCTCTACGATATCCTCGGAGACAAACTCGCGATATTCGAATGGCCAGAGACCTCCGGATACCGGAGAAAATACGACCATCCTATCTATTCACGACATCATGTTCCTATGCACATTCCACTCTGGTCAAAAACCTTCTGGGGTCTCCTGTCCAATAAACTCACTGGCCGTAAAAACGTTACATTAGAATCGGAAAATGTCCTTCACGAAATCATTGAATATATTAGCACCACTGCCTCTGTTGATACAGACAAACTCACTAATGATATCTATGACTTTATCACTGTGTTTGTCCACATTAAACTCTTCCTTTGTAACATCCTTAAAAAGATAAAACCTAAAGCAGTACTCATTCGATGTGGATACGGGAGATTCCCTATGGCCCTCTCCCAAGCATGCCGAGAACAACGGATTCCTGCTATAGAACTACAACATGGTCTTATTACAGCATATCTTCCTGCATACAGACACACTACCCCTACAACAAATAAAGACTGTATCCCAGAATACTTGCTTACACATGGTGATATATACACAAGAATCGTTCGAAATGGCAATCTTTTCGATAAAGAAAAGGTGTTTTCCATAGGATATCCATACCTTGAAAAAAAATTGGCCGAAAAAAAAGACAATCAAACACTTAAAAAATCATTCTCACGATTCACCCAAAACGTTTTGTTTACCTCTCAATGGAACATCGCATTAGAGATTCAGCAATTTATCTTAAGTGTCGCAGACCTTCTTGAACAACAAGGCTTGGATATTGGTATACTTTTCAAACCCCATCCTTATGACAGAATTGATTACTCAGCGATACAAAAATGCAATCGTATAATGTTTATAGATAAATACGAAGATACATTCAAATTGTTCACATTCGCTGACATACACGCTACGGTATATTCCACCAGTGGACTTGAGGCCATGGCGTTCTCAGTACCAAACATCTTCGTTGATATCTATAAAATGACTAAGTTTAACAGCACGTATATTGTATCCTCTCCAGATCAATTTGTTGCTTCAATACACACAATTCTTTCTAATTACACAGCAGCTACTGAAGAAATAAAAGCCATTGCAGACCTTTTTTTTACGCCATCATCTACGAAAAACTTTAAAGAGTTCTTTAATACCTTAAACCTTATCTAACCAAGTTCTGCTAGGGAAAAGGTTTTTAGTAAAATCTTGATTTGCCACTACAGAGAGAAAGAAAAAATACCTGTTCTTCTCTCTGTCTTGAGGAGAAAAAATCAATGACAAAAACCAACCATAACACTCCATATATCATTGCAGAAACAGCGTACAACCATGAAGGAGATATCACCTATCTTAAAAGAATGATTGATGAAGTCTCTAACCTGAAACTTCACGCAATCAAATTCCATTTGCTCTTAAACCTCGAAAGCTACATGAAAAAGACACATCCATTATTTACTACAGTAAAGCAGTGGCTTTTTTCTAAGAACCAATGGAATGATATCCTCACCTATGCGACGGAGAGAAACCTTGATATTGTCGCGTTATGTGATGATGTAGAAAGCATCCAATTTTTAATACAAACGAAAAAGAAAATCCATGCGATCGAGCTCCATGCGACAAGCATCAATGATTATTTCATGCTCATGGAAGCATCGAAATTCGAAGGGCAAATAATCCTTGGGATCGGCGGATCAAGTATTAGTGAGATCACCTATGCAGTTGATTTTCTCAAAAAAAATGGAAAACATGATATCCTCCTGATGTACGGATTTCAAAGTTACCCAACAAGTTACAAGGACATCAATCTTTCCAAAATGCTTACAATTCATGACTTATTTCACCTTCCAGTCGGGTATGCAGATCACACAGGATACGATGACCCAAACAATGAGCTAATCAGTATCGCAGCAGCACTCCTTGGCTTTCCAGTGCTTGAAAAGCATTTTACGTTGGATTTTGGCAAAGAACGCATCGATTTTCATGCAGCCGTTGGGAGTCAATCCATGGAACGTATCCGAGATTTAATGAAAATAGCTTTAGAAATTCATGGAAGTGGTCAAATAATCCTCAGCGATTCAGAAAAATCCTACGGCAACATTGGTCCGATGAAAAAAGCAATTGTCGCTAAAAAGAATATCAAAAAAGGGGAAAAACTTACTCTTGAGAACCTCTGGTTTAAACGAACACCTGAAGAAAGTACGATTCAGCAGAAACAATTTCTTCAGCTTTTAGGTTGTATAGCAAAAACTGACATCAATGAAGACGATATTATCGATTTTAGCAACGTCGAGTATAAATTCAGACCAGTTAATCTTGAACAATTCACAAACATAAAACATATAAAGGACTGACGTAGGATGAACTTAGGTTTTTTAATTACCGCGCGGTTAAAATCAACACGACTCCCTCTGAAAATCATGAAAGATTTGAATGGTAAATCCGTGATTTGGCGTATCGTTGAACGCGCACAAGAAATCAAGGATATTCCTAATTCGCATATTATCATTTGTACATCAGCAGACCCTCGAGACAGCCCTCTTATTGAAATTGCACAAAAAACCCATATCTCCTATTATCTGGGGGATCCTGACGACGTCCTGAAACGACTTCATGACGCAGCACTCCTTCATAAACTCGATTACGTACTAGGAATAACTGCAGATAACCCTTTGTTCTCCATAGAATATTCCAATAAGATTATCGACGTCATAAAACAAGAAAAACCAGATTTTATCAAAGTACAAGATCTCCCATTCGGTACTGCTAGTTGGGGGATGAATGTGAAAGCACTACAGACCATATGCAAAGTAAAAGCCATCATCGATACGGAAATCTGGGGGTACCTTATAAACAGACCAGAACTGTTTAAAATCGTTACAATAAAAGCAGAAGGAATACTTAAAAAACCACAATATCGACTCACCTTGGATTATCAAGCAGATTACGAGCTTCTCAACCACCTTTATACCAACATCCCCTTCGAAAAAACTCTCCATCTTGAAGACGTAGTAACCTATCTTGATATCCATCCTGAGATTGCTGCAATTAACAAAAACTGTGTGCAACTTGATTTAGACCCTGTAGTCAAGGAAAAGATAGACCAAAACTATAGAGAACATTTCGAAGAAATTAAGAAAATCAAAAAAGAAATCTATGACGAAAAAATATCATAAGAGTATATCCTTTTCTCGTTTTTAGAATGAACTTTTAATACTTGATAACTATTATCTCTTTCTCTCTATTCAGTCGAATGTTATGATGAAGCCAATACGTATCGGAAAAAAAATAATCGGTGAACAACAGCCGTGTTTTATAATAGCTGAAGCCGGTGTCAATCATAATGGTGATATAAAATTAGCAAAACAACTTATCGATGTCGCAGTTAGAGCTGGTGCTGATGCGATTAAATTCCAAACCTTTAAAACAGAAGACGTTGTAACAAAAAATGCTGAAATAGCATCATATCAAAGAAAAAATCTAGGGAAAGCCATATCCCAACAAGATATGATTAAAAAATTTGAATTCTCCTATGAAAAATTCGTGGTTTTAAAAAAATATTGCGATACAAAAAAAATCATATTTCTGTCGACACCACATTCTTTCGATGCAATTGATTTTCTAGAAAACCTTGTTCCTGCCTATAAATTTGGATCTGGAGATCTTACCAATCTCCCCACATTACAATATGCAGCAAAAAAGCGAAAACCAATATTGCTAGGGACCGGTATGGCAACCCTCACTGAAGTACGCACTGCAGTTAGAATCATCAGAAAAACAGGAAATAATCAGATCATCGCATTACACTGCACCACTAACTACCCCTGTTCATCTAACGAAGTGAATTTACGTGCGATGATTTCTATGAAACATACACTCAACTGCCTTGTCGGATATTCCGATCATACATTAGGTATCACGGTTCCAATTATGGCTGCAACACTTGGTGCCGTCGTCATCGAAAAACATTTTACTC
>DATLAF010000064.1:0-3682 GCA_035527635.1 Thermoplasmatota archaeon
GCATGTATGTGATCAACGCGGGCTTTGTATTGACATGTGCCCAGTTGGTGCATTGGTACGGAGGAAAAACGGGGTGGTATGGCTTGATAAAGAGGTTTGTATCGGATGTCAAGCATGTGTCGGGTTTTGCCCGATAGGTGCAATGAGAAAAGCAGATGTGCGGATTGAACCATTCAAATGTATCTCATGTGGATCATGTGTCAGCGCATGTCCAGAAAAAGCCTTAGAGCTCGTTGAGGTAAAAATAGCAGATATCAAACAAGTCGTGCATCATAAACTCGGGGTATAACATGGTTGAAGGACAACGTGCAATTGAAGAATATAAAACCGGGAACACCAAACATTCCTGGGATTTTAAGAAGCTACGTTCTGCACACAAGATTTTAACAAGCTATTCGTACAAGAAAGGTGAGGTAACCAAGGGGTACGCGAACCGAACCCTGTATGTAAATCTGAGATCAGGGGTGATTTCGGAAAAACCAGTGGCGAAGGAGATGAAAAAGATGTTCACTGGTGGACGGGGTTTCGGGCTAAAACTCCTGTGGGATTCTGTAAAACCGACAACCCGGTGGAACAGTCAGGAAAATGAGTTGCTGATTACAACAGGCCCTCTCTGTGGAGCGACTCAATACGCGGGATCCGGTAAATCCCTTTGTTTGAGTGTCTCACCATCAACGAATATTATCTGTGATTGTAACGTCGGTGGCTTCTTTGGTCCGTATTTGAAATTCGCTGGTTTTGATGCATTAGAAATTCAAGGGAAAGCTACACAAGATGTTATAGTCGTCATCGACGGTGAAAAAGGAACCGTGTCAATTGAAACCGCTCCCTTAGAAGAAACTAACACGCATTTGATTAGTGCACAATTGACTCATCTGTATGCGACAGAAAATACTGATATCTCCCGGCAGAAAGTCTCCGTGGTTTCCTCAGGTCTTGCTGCAGAGCATAGTTATTGGGGGTGTCTTAATTTTTCTTTTTATGATATTCGAAGAAAAGTCCCTCGTGTGAAACAAGCAGGAAGGGGTGGCCTTGGAACGGTTCTCCGCGATAAGAAAATCAAGGCACTTGTTGTGAAAGTTGAGCGGTTCGATGGTGTCTCTAATCATCCGGCGGACCCTGTAGCATTAGCAGAAGTTGGGATCAAACTTCATCGTGAGATCCGTGATCTTGATAGATATCAATGTAACATGCGTACCGTGGGAACTGGGCATCTGGTTGAGATCATGGATGCCTATGACCTGTTACCAACTGAGAATTATCGTTTTGGGAGTTTCCCGAAAGCATCAAAGATCTATTCACCTAGGTTCTATGAGTTGTTCACGAAGATTATACCTGACGGGTGCTGGCATGGATGTACGATGGCGTGTTCGAAAACCGTGGATGGCTACACA
Organism: Thermoplasmatota archaeon; assembly: GCA_035527635.1. Classification (GTDB taxonomy): domain Archaea; phylum Thermoplasmatota; class E2; order DHVEG-1; family DHVEG-1; genus SM1-50. Next base: position 1,395 of record DATLAF010000064.1, read on the forward strand.
GTGATGACCGGACCTTATAAAGGAGAAAAGGTAACGGTCGATGGTCCAGAATATGAAACCATTGGCGCGTGCTCCAATATGAGCATCTGGGATCCCTTATGGGCTCTTGAGTTTAATTTCTACTGCGATACCTACGGGATTGATACGATCTCTGCAGGGACTTCAATGGCGTTCTATATGGAGATGTATGAGTATGGAATTTTAAATAAAGAACGATGCGATGGTCTGGAGCTTTGTTTTGGGAACGCGGATGCAGCATTAGAGCTCTTACATCGAATCGCACAAGGGGACAACGGTGAGTTTATCAAGGTTGCAGCGAAAGGTACTCGACGGGTGAAAGACTGGATTATCAAGAACGGCTGGGGCCAAAAACAGCTCGTGGAAGACACAGGGATGGAAAGCAAAGGCCTTGAGTTCTCCGAGTATGTCACCAAAGAATCTCTTGCGATGCAAGGTGGGTACGGATTGACCTTAAAAGGACCTCAGCATGATGAGGCCTGGTTGATTTTTATGGACATGGTCAATAACGCGATCCCAACGTTCCAAAAGAAAGCAGAAGCGTTGCATTATTTCCCGATGTGGCGGACGTGGTTTGGTTTAAATGGTCTTTGTAAGCTCCCCTGGAATGATATCGAACCTGCGAACAACGCAGAGACATCAGAGCCAGCCAAAGTCCCAGCGCATGTGCAAAACTATGTCGACTATCAGAACGCAATGACCGGTTGGGATGTTACCAAAAAAGACCTTATTTTACAAAGCGAACGCTGTTACAACTGGCAGCGTGCGATGAATGTATGGATGGGACGTGGGCAGAGAAAAGACGATTGGATCCCTTTCCGGGCGATGGGACCGGTGACTGAAATGGAGTATCTATCAAGAAAAGAACGGTACGACAAGCAGCTTGTAGAAAACGTAGGGGTGCCTCAAAAGGATGTTGAAAAAATGACGGTGCAAGAGAGGCTTACGATGCTGTACACGTTTCGTCGAAATCAATACCAAAAGCTCGCTGATGCGGTGTATTATCGCAGGGGATGGACACCAAATGGTGTTCCCACGCCACAAAAAATGAAACAACTCGGTTTTACTGATAAAAAGATGCTGAAGATGTTACAAGATAAGATTACTGCTGATGAAAAAAAAGCTCTGAATGTCTGGGGTGGAACCTATAAAAAGGGGGAACATCCACCAAGTACGAAGAAACGATATTGGGAGAAATGGTTGTAGATGGCACAAAAAAAAGACGGAAACAAAACTGAGCAGAACACGATGATGAATTCAGAAATAACCGTTAAAACAGCATCGGTGGCTGAACCAGCCGCGCTTGGTTTAATTGGTCTTGCGATTGCTGCTTTGGTGCTTGCGTCTTCTGATCTTGGTTTAGTGCCAAGCAGTCCTTCGAAATCGTTGATGATCCCTTGGATTTTGTTTTTTGGCGCCACAGCCCAGCTCGTTGCAGGGGGAATGGAGTTTAAACGCAATAATATCTTTGGGGCAACGGTGTTTTCGGTCTATGCGATGACGATGTATTCTATCGCGTTGACATTATTCATTATTAATTCAGGCGTAGTCAGTCAAGGTAACATTGCTCATTATGCATATGGTCTGATCGGTATTCTTATCTTTAGTTTGATTGCAACGATCGCGTCAGTAATGACGAATAAGGTGTTTTTTGGAATTTTGATTGCAGTTGACTTAGCTGTTGCTTTGCTCATCCCTCATTATCTATACGAGTTATCTGCACAGCCTGCCGGTGTTTTTCTTCTCGTAACCTCGGTGTTGTCGTTTTATGGTGCTGCTGCTATCATCCTTAACACAATGGCAGGAAGGACTCTCTTACCGCTTGGTAAACCAATATGGACTGCAAAATAATAAGATGGTTCTTTTATTCTAGACCTCTTTGATTAAATTTCAGAGTTGTCGTAGGTTGTAAGAATTTCAAAAGACTCTGTGCTATGGATGTCTGATGTTGAACATTACATTAAATTATTTTTACCATAAATAAAGAGTTTTTTTCTCCTTGTTTACTGTCGAGAACCTTTTCAATTCCAAAGATGACATCAATAAATATATAAAAAAATTTATATACATGTGTCGTTAATATATATTACTAGAGAATGGGGGCAATAGTCTTTTTAAACACATCTCCTCACCACCTCACTAACGACCCCATTCTCTTACGTTAATTTCTAAAAACATATTCTAAGCAAGAGATATATCTTTGACTTTTTTATAGTTTTTTAAAAAATTCAAAAAAAACACAATGAAATCGAAGATTTAAAAAACTAAAA
>DATLAF010000065.1:0-11166 GCA_035527635.1 Thermoplasmatota archaeon
CACCCAATAAAAAGAAGAACATTCTGTAAGACAAAACACTACATCATTATAATCTAACCAAAAGTATTCATTATTTATTCCGGCTGTTGAACTTGATGTTATGAAATAATGACTGTTTTCAGAATTCTTCAACAGCCTAAAAGAAAAAGTTATCCAACACAAGGGTTTTAATATAAAACACTATTCTCCTTCGCTACAAAACAAAAGATATTGCCGTCCTAGCTCAGTTGGTAGAGCACTCGGCTGTTAACCGAGCGGTCGCCGGTCCGAGTCCGGCGGACGGCGTACTTATTCTATTTTAAGAAAGTATATCTCTGTTTTATTCGACAAAAGGCGGTTGAATTTTTTTTATCTCTTCATATTCATTCCATTCTTTCATCACTTTATATTTAGTCCATCTGGTTGTGATGACTACTAAACAGGTGTACGCTAAGAGAGGTATTAACGTAATTGTTATTAAGAAAAAAACCAAAATAAGACCTTCGAATAAAAATATGAAAACAAAAATTGATATTGAAAGCGTTACTAGTATCAGAATGATCGCATTAATTCCTTGATCCATGGTTAACCTTTATCTTGTTGTACAGTTTTATATCCTTCCTCCTTTAAAAACATATCCTTACGATCTCTTTGGCCTCATCCCATTTTATTTACTGATAAAATCCAAAAAATATAAAACAAACGAAGCGATTTGTACCAACGAGGAGAGAAAAATGACATATATATGTAGGTGGTGTGATAATAACTTTGAAGAATCTGGGAAAAAAGATCCTGAAACCGAGTTTAAGGATGGGGTGTTATGCTGTCCTCGGTGTGGTAACATAACCTATGGTTTTCTCGTCTATAAAAATGGTCAATGAACAATGTCTATGTGTCGTATGAAAAAAGTATTTTGAAATAAGAAAATAATCAGTTGTCTGGTTAGGTTTCAATTTTCTTTAAACCATGTCCTTAGAAACCTTTGGTTTATGTAAAATCATAGAACATACAATTTTTGATGTTGTCCTAATTAAAAAACATACGCATCGATACCATAATATATGCTCATGAATTTCTCAATAAAACCATACACCTACGTGGTCCAGATGGAAAAACAAGCGAAAAAAACGAATATCCTTTCCTATGCCTCTGAAAAAGCACAGGCGATACTTCCCACCGTATTTGGTGATTTCACCATCCATATCTACGGTGGAGACGATGGCGTTGACCATATCGCCCTTGTCCATGGAGACGTCAACAAAAAAGAAAACGTCTCCTCTCCGTATTCATTCCTCATGTCTCACTGGTGATGTCTTCGGGTCGTTTCGATGCGATTGCGGGGACCAACTCCATACCGCGCTATGTGAGATCGGGAAACGACCCTGTGGCGTCCTTATCTATCTGAACCAAGAAGGACGAGGTATTAAACTTGCAAATAAAATCAAAGCTTATGCAACCCAAGAAGAAGGATATGACACGGCAGAAGCAAACGAAATCCTTGGGTTCCCTGCTGATCTACGCCATTATTACATCGGTGCATCCATTCTTCATCACCTTGGTGTGACCACGATTGAATTATTGACGAACAACCCACAAAAAATCAAGGAGTTAGAAGAATCAGGCATCATCATAGCGAAACGAATACCGCTGATCATTCAACCAACCAAATACGATGCATTTTATCTTCAAACAAAGAAAGAAAAATTCGGTCATATTCTTGATGAAAAAGACACGAAAAAATATACGAAGTTACGTGGTTGTCAATATCTATAAAGCAACACGGGAAAAAACCCTATAAATATTTAAATATCACTATCTTTATGAGGTCCTTATCAGCGGGAGTTACTTTTTATGGAAAAGACCAGGACAAAGAAAACAATTCTTCTCAGCGTCGGGATAGCAACCATGGTTCTGCTGATATCTTTCGCCTCAGTAGTCGGTTTTCAATCAGTCGTTTCGTCCCAATCAAAGGTGACCTCACCATTATTTCACCTTCGATTAGAGAAAATCATCAACCAGGGCAACAATCCTTCACTTTCTTCGTTGTATATTGGCAAGAACAACCCTGTTGAAATCCCACTTCCCACTCGAGAGGTGCTCACGGAGGAAATGTTGAATCAATTATCAAGCAACAAAGTCAAAGAAAAAATCAGTCTCCTAAGTAATGATTTATCGCAAAAATGGGATACCCTTCTGGTCCTAGCAAAAAACAACCTTGATGAAATCAACCGTATCATCCGGCAGGATTACACCGAATTTCAAGCACTCATCAACAGCTATTCAGCCTTATCAGAACAAGATGCAACAACCCAGTTCCTTGAGAAGATCCGCACACTAAACTTCCAAGATCTCACCAACGTATCAAATACTCAGATACCTGAGACGCCGACAAAAAACATCACCTCCGGGTTACTCTACAATATCACGAGCGGTCAGTTTTGTCAAATCACCTCTCAGTCGATCTGTCAGATCACCACACAACCGATTTGTTCACTAACCAAAGGATTCTTTTGTTGGACTATCTATGGTCCTATTTGCCCTACAACAGGGATTAAATGTCATCCCCCGACGACACGACCAACCCTGTGTAGCATTTTTGCTGTCGCAGGAAAAATATTAAAGACCATTATTATTGTGTTGCTGCTTGCAGCGGTGATTTTCGTTCCACTCGCCATCGTTAGCCTGGTGCTTGTCACCATATTTAACCCTGAACGATGCGATCAAATCCATCAGCGGATCACCACATGGTTTAACTGCACAACCCCTGAGTAAGAAAAAACAGGATAAAATAAGAGATATGAGAGAATGGTTGAAAAAAAGAACGAAACCCTAAAACCTGAAACACCAAAGAACGACCCTTCGAAAACACCACACTTATCATACACGATCAATGAGGTCTTTAAAATCACCGATGATCTTTTTACCCTATCCAAAGAAAGGGAATACCCTCTTGGTGCCTTCGTCCATGGTTTGATCTTTGCATTAGAGTTCGCCCAGCAATCCTATAAAATCCCGCCACAACAGCTCGCGGAGATAAAACGAGACTGCCGACGCTACGTTGACGAGATTGTCCGTACAAATACCCAGAAAACTACCACTGAGCAAAAGAAAAAATAAATACGTCTTGGCTCATCGGTACTTTAATGCAATTGCATTGCTTTTATGATTCTGAAATGCAGGTACGTATGCATCCATAAACTATAAAAAAACAAAAGACATGTGTTTTTTATACAAAAGGATGGTGTTCGTGGATGGGAAATAATGAATATAAAACTAAAGTGAAACTTGATTATATCCAAGATTTTGAAATGATGTTTGAACGCATGAAGGTCAATCGTCCGAGGGAAGCAGCGACCTATTATACGATTCTGATCATGGATTGCCCAAAAGAATTTTCTGAGTTTCTTAAAACCGCAGAAGAACTGACGAATATCACAAGACGACCGTTGGAAACCGGCAGAAACTCGCTGCTGAAAAACGGGTTAATTGCAGAAGTGCTGTTCTCCGCGCACTCTGAAGAAGATTTCGGCAGGGAAAGCTATCTTCCTGTGCATCCGAAGGTGATCTGGGAAGACATCAAAGACAATCTGAAAACCGTCATCGCACAAGATACGTATGCCGCGATGCAGAACCGACTTAATGAGTATGCAACATCCTATAACGAGCATTTTAAAACCTACGGGATTAAGATTAAACGGGATGGGAACGTCACGCTTCGCTATAGCGGTAAATGGATTTTGTATAACATCCTGAACAATTGTTTGGAGAAGAAGAACAACCTCCGTATGCAAATCGGTGGAGAGCGATTCTTTGACGAACCGTTCCTCCGCTATTTTAAGAAGTTTTTATCATTGAACACCAAAGTCGAGCTTCTTATTGACTCTGAGGCAAATATCGATATCGCAAAACAACTGAAGATCGCCTATGGGGATAACCTTGATATCCGGTACTTTTCAGAGAATACTTCAGGAACCATGCGGAACTACGTCTATGGCAAAGAACTTGCCGTCAACGGGATAAAAATCCTGGCTGAGGAAGGCTCTGAGCCTTGTTATGTCGGGACTGCCTATGTGAATCTTGAGGATATTGAACTTCTGAATGGTAAATTCGAAAACCTTTGGAGTCTTGCTAAGAAACTCCCTGAAAAAGAAAAGTAGGTTTTTTTCTATCTCTTTGCTTTTTTCACCGTTTAATTAAAAAGAAAAATAATTTTTCGTTTTCTTTAGATACTGATATTAAAAAAAAGAAAGAAGGGTTGATTCCTTCTACTAGGTTGTTACTTCTGTTTTTGCTGCATCCCACAGAGAACGCACAACAAGGATAATGGCAGCGGGTGCGACAAAGATAGCTAGATACTGTGTGATGTTCGTAAACAGGGGGGCAAGTTCTTGGAAGCTTCCGAATATCCATGTGGTTTGTGACACCGCGATCGCAAGACCAATTAAAATAACGGATGCGATTAAGAACGTGGGTGTTTTCTCCTGGGTGACTGCCCCAAGGGCGAAGAACGACAAGATACCGACGAGGAACCCGAGTACCGCGACTATAATCCCAAGCGGTGTTTCGTAGTCTGTGAGATTCGCGTTCATTGCTTGTCCTGCACCGAAGATCAGCCCGACAAGAAGGGCCATGCAGATCCCGATGAGGAAAAGCCAACTGCCTACTTTCTTTATCATACTCTCCATATTCCACCTTCCTTAGTTTTTTTATTATTTTGTTACGGTTCAACAACGGAATTGTTCTATTTAAGCGTTGTTCTTTTTTCAACTCTTTTCCAGGAGTGAAAATATTTTCAGAAGTTTTGATAAATTTCCATTATGGCAGTTGTCCTGCATATGTTTAAATAGGAATATTGTTAAAATGTAACATGCTAATATGTATCAAATAGGAGTGAAAGGAGAGAAACCATGCCAAAAATAAACGTCATGTATGAATTAGAACCAAACTTCTTTAACGATGAGGTACCTGACTATAAAATAAAAATGACCCCTGACAAAAGAAAAAACGTCAAGGTTTCTGAAAAGGTCTTCGACCTTATGCTTGACGAAGGATTACTTCGCAAAACAGACGATGGATATGTCTTCGTCGGAAAATACGAAGACCTCACCGGCAAAAAAAAGAAAAAAACTCCCAGTTAAACGCAAAACAGAGCGAAGAAGGATCTGCATCCCTTTTCGAGCATCACCTCTTCTTGTGTGGCCCAGGCCCTCTCTTCTTCATCTATTGTAAATAAAAGACAGGAAAATCTTATAATGTACTTTTTTAGTTGAAAAACATAAGTCTTAAAACCGTGTCAATGCTTTCTCTCTTGTGTTTCCTAAGGATATGTTTTTAAAGAAACGGGGATATAGGTTTCATTGAGAGAATGGATAAGAAAAAGATGGTGAAATGATGGGAATGGATTCTTACTCTGGTTGTAACCCGCCGGAGAAATGGAAAAAGAAGCATCCTCGCTGGGTGATCTGCAATCAATGCAGTAACAGTTTTGTTAATATGACCGCATTGAATAAGCATCTTGAGAAAGAAGGCGCAACCTGTAAGCGAAAATAGTCCTCTTTTATTCGCCACAAACCGTGTTAATGCTTGTCCGATATTAAAAAATTTTATATATCATTAGCATCCATATATATATTGAAGAGGTGTATTGATTGTGGAAAGAAGAGAAAGAGGATGAACCATTATTCAAGAACTACACTGATGAAAAAATTAATTTGCCACATTTAAAATTTTTTTCTGGAGAAGAGGAAGAGAAACGCAATGACGTCTATATCTATAAAACACTTCGATACCCACCCAAATCAACACCACCAACGACAGACTAATTAAAATAAAGTAATTTCTTTTTTTCTGAGATTTTTATCTTTTCCAAACATTTAAATGAAAAGATAGGATAACCAACGTCGGAGAAAATTATTTGAAGAACAGGAAATCATGAAAATTAATACAATAGTAAAAAGTATTGTTTGTACGATAATCCTTATATTAATTGGAATAAGCACCGTTCCAAATTTCAGTGGTTCCATAACAAAAGTTCATTATGCATCATCTGTCCTACAAAGTGACGAACATTTCGAATGTTGTAATATAACAGTGCCGGATTGTGTTGAAATAGGAGACCTTATGTTATTGGATATTCGATTGGATGAATCCAACCAATGGAAAATACCTGGACCCTATAATGAACATGGTGCTATCTATATTGGAAATAATACACTGTTTAATTCAGGTATTGTGTCTAAAGGCGTTAATGCATTTGACTATTCTGTCTTCTATCAAGATCAAAAAAATTTTGTTTTTGTACGAGTGAAAACCGCAAAAGAGTCACAAAGACATGCAGCGGCAGCATGGGCGATACGCCAAAATGGGAAACCATATCAATATTTTTTTAGACCTCCCTGGTTTGGTTTGAAGATTGCACATACAAGTCTTCCATTTCCAACCGCAGACAAATTCTATTGTATGGAATTACTATGGGCAGCGTACTATAACCAAGGGATAGATATTGATCAAAATGGATGGAGATTCCCTTGGTGGGTAACAGGTGATGATATTCTCCATGATACTGATATTGAGATTATTTACAAGAATATCACGAACAGCACTGAGATTACCACGCCATACAAGGGTATTTATATTGCGAATAAAAAAATAGTATCCACCTTAGAAAAAACAATTATCCTTGGGGATATCACCGTAGAAGCTGTGACCTATAATGAAAACGTGACTCATATGGATTTTTACGTCGATAATGTCTATAAAGCAACGGAAACCTCAAAACCGTATATATGGACCTGGAACGAGAAGACCACCGGAAAAAAAGTAATAAAAGCCATTGCTTATGACGATAAAGGAGATCAATACTCAACAGTGATAACGGTATGGAAAATTTTCTAACATGATTCTTCTTTTTATTGTTGTCTTTGATTCGCACAAAAAACCATTGTGTCTTAGAAACCGTGTCAATGCTTTCACTCAGATACTTTCAACGACCCTCTGACTATCCTAATATGCTAAGATCGTCAAGTTATTATTATGAGCCTGATGAAACACTGTCCAAGCTGCGGGATGAATCGAGGCATCAATTTCTTTTATGTCGATGATGATGGGAACTGGAGCGATCTATGTAAGTTCTGCCAGCCACGAAAACCTTACTAAGGATATGTTTTTAAAGAAGGAATTGCTATGAAACAATAAGGTGGAGGTAAAAAAATGGTTTTAGGTGTAGGGCGAAGAGTACGAAAAATAGTACAAAGAGGAGATAAAAGAGAAAAACAAAAAGTAGAACGAAGAGAAGAACGAAAAGAACGAAGAGAAGGACGAAAAGGAAAACGAGGATAAAAGCTTAACAAAGGAAACTGTTTCTTTTTTTTCTCCTGTTTATAAGTTTTTAAAGATATGTTTTTAAAGAAAAGTTTGAAAAATAAATAATCACTTGATTTTTTATTTTTGAGGATTAAAGTAATATTTACCAAAGTCTCTTTGTTGTTTAAACGTTTTTTGAACAATTTTAGCTTTAGGATATCAAATTCGTTTCTACAGTTTCTACAATGATATTTTGGCGTCTTTCTTTGTCTAACAGAAATATTAATACTACTACAGTTTGGACAAACTTCAAAAAAATCCCTAGCCATCTGAATAAATTTATTATCGGATTGTTCAATAAATCTATTTGTCTTTCTGCTCAAACTTTAATCTCGGATTTTTGTATTGTTGCTATCTATATACAGAAATCTGTATGGGAGGTTATCTGTAATTGATGTTAAAAAAGGAGTGTGAAAATTGATAACTGATCAAAAATAACAAAATCATTGTTCATTTGTTGGGCGATTTCTAAACAAGATGAAAAATAAACAAACACACGATTATGTTATTTTTTTCCATTCTTTTTTTTCTCTATTCCATGTGTATATCAGATTTGTTTCACCACAGTTAGGACAACAATTTATGCTACCGCCATATTTTCCTTTTTTTTTTTACCCCATTCTGTAAACCGACTCTGGCAAGATTTACACTTAAATTCCATAATTTTCCATTTCACTCCTTTTTTTATTTATTTGTATCTCTATCCAATTATTAACATTTTTGGAGGTTATCCGTAATTGAAACCTTTTCATGAAAAACCTATTGTTCTGAGGATATGTTTTTAAAGAATGAATTGTTTTAAATTGTAATTTGAGGAGAAAAGAATATGAAATGCCCCATGGTATCTATTACTGCAGAACCTCAAGATTGTACAGAAGATAAATGTTATTTTTGGGATGTAGACCAAGGTAAATGCAAATGGATATAGACTTAATGAAAAAAATAACAATTACATTTTATGATCTTAAAACCGTGTTAATGCTTTTCCGTGCTAAACCTTACACTTATATAAAGGTATCATTCTATACTGTCTGATGGTAATTAAGCCAGTAATACCTAGTAGCGAGTTAAATGCTTTTATAAAGAAATTAGAGCTACAAGCCCTCGAGACCGCAGAAGAACGACTCCCGCTCTACCTAAAAGTCGGATTAAAAGATGCATCGCTTGTCCTTGATGTCGGGTGCGGGTCCGGATTTGTCAGCAGGGACATCGCACGACTCACCAAAGGAACAGTCGTTGGCATCGACGGCTCAACCCATCTTCTATCCGTCTCCCAAAAGATACTCAAAGAATATAAAAACACGACCCTCTGCAAAGCTGACGCCCAACAACTCCCCTTCGCAGATAACAGTTTCCAGCTTGTCACCTGCAATCTACTGCTCATGTGGGCAGATGACCCACAGGCGGTCGTCAATGAAATGGCCAGGGTCGTCAAACCAAAAGGAAAAATTCTTGCCTCCCTTGAACCCGATTATGGGGGGAAGATCCACTGGCCGGAAAACAAAAACGTTGACCCCTTATTTTCAGGAGAAGCCATACGAAAAAAAGGTGGCGACCCCCACATCGGACGAAAACTACGAAAACTATTCGTCACCGCTGGGCTTGAGACAATTATCGGCATTGGAAACAATCGGATCTGGTCCTGCGAAGAAGATAAACAATACTACCTTCACTCCCGGGATTTCTACATCAAGATATTAAAAGATGCAGGGCGTTCTGAGAAAGAAATCGATCAATGGGAATACGAATTTCTCCGCTCATTAGATGATGGCGTGCAACTCAATTTCTTCCCCCAGTTCTACGCGATTGGAACAAAACCGAAGTCTTAAAGAGTATTTACGAAATCCCTTTGGTGAGGAAAATGACTGCTAGGATGATTAATGGACGAGATATCGCACAAGAAATACAAAAGAAAATAGCTGAAGATGTCATTCAATTAAAAAAGAAATATACCATTGAGCCCTTGATAATTACTATATCCATTGGCCAGAATGCGTCCTCAGAACTCTATCTAAAACTACGGACCGCAGCCTGTAACACGGCTGGGATTAATACAAAACGTCTTCACTTCGAGAAAAACGTCTCAGAAAAAACCATTCTACAGACCATTCAGAACCTCAACAATGACCCAACGGTACATGGAGTTTTCATACAATATCCGGTCCCATCACATCTTTCAGCACACAACCTCATGCAGGCTGTCGCTGCAAAGAAAGACGTTGAGGGTTTCAACCCGGAAAATCTGGGCAGAACCCTTATTGGGGACGAAGAACTGGTCCCCTGCACTCCGCTTTCTGTCCTCACAATCCTGGAACATGAACATATTACACTGAAGGGAAAAGACATTGTGATTGTAAACCATAGCAACGTGGTAGGAAAACCACTTGCAGCGCTTCTTCTGAACCGGAATGCAACGGTCGCTATCTGCCATGTGTTTACCCAGAATCTGAAACAGTACACCTCCAATGCAGATATCCTCATAACAGGTGCAGGGGTCCGAAATCTCATCACAAAGGATCATATAAAAAACAACGCTATTGTTGTCGATGTCGGAATTGTTGAAACCAAAGACGGGATCCATGGTGATGTAGACGTTGAATCGGTTAAAGAAAAAGCAGCGGTACTTACACCAGTTCCTGGTGGAGTCGGGCCAGTCACGATCGCATGCTCGTTATCCAATATGATAAAAACATATCGAACCTCTGTTGAAAATCCCTAACATGATCTGATATAGGGATAACTAAAAAGAAAAAAAAATAATCAGAGGTCGAGTTTTTTGGATATGATTTTAAAGAAATAATTGTTACAAAACATGAGAGTGGAGGCAAAGGAATATGACAAAATGTGCAAGATGTGGAAAGGCTATAGGCATGTTTAATATGATTGAACAACGAGACTTAGATGGTAAGAAGGTTTTTGTCTGTACAGATTGCAAAATTTTGTATACTTAAGATGAAAAAAGAAAAAAAATAGAGGAAATAATAGCAAATGCTCCAAAAATCAAATGACCATTTTGTCAAGAATGGTTTCCCAAACTGACTAATGAACAATATAGGGGAAGTGCAGAGCTTAATGTACTGAAGTGGGCTATTGTACCTGCTTGGGGGTGTAGTTGGAGCATTGAAAAATAAACCATTTATTGAATGTCCGCATTGTAAAATGAAGAACATGCAAGGTTAAGGTTTTTAAAGAAAGAATAGTTACAATCTTCAGAGTGGAGGTAAAAGGCATTATGAATGAAGAAGACCTAAGAACTATAGTAATTCGTGATCTTCATGCGAAAGGAATTAATGTGATAAATTTTAAAAGCGGCACTTTCGACTTACTGGTTGAAGGCAGTAACCCGATTATACTCGAATTGAAGATGATAACAAGTGGTGGAAAGAGAGGGTTTATAGAAACAGAGGAAGGAAACAAGAAAGGATTTATCTTTACAGAAGACCAAACTCGTGAAATTCTAAAAACGAAGTTTCCTATCTATGTTCTTGCCAATGATGGCCACGACTATTATCTATTTGACCCAAAATGGGTGAAATTTCAAGTTGAAGACTTAAAGAAGCATGACCGGGCAATAATATATGAATCTCGGTGGAATGATAAGGAGTGGAATGCTGTTTCACCAATAACATACGACGTAGCAATCAACAATATAGTAAAAATTGTAAGCCGCAGGTAAAAGATTATGAAAACCGTGTCAATCCATGAATTCTAAGGATATGTTTTTAAAGAAAGAATTGTTTTAAAATAACAGAATCATTGGCAAAAGGGGAGTAAAAACTGTGTTAAAAGATAGTAATGAGACATTATCGCAGGATGAGATACAAG
>DATLAF010000066.1:0-4684 GCA_035527635.1 Thermoplasmatota archaeon
CTATCCCGAGATTTTTGATGGTGTCTCGTGGGATCAGTGGCCAATTGTTTTTCGAAGAAGCGGTAATCGTGTAGCTATCGACATCATCGATGGCACCAGTATTATTATTCTTAATAATGAAATAGAAGGTGCGGTTTTCTCCTTTACTGATGTTGATGTTGTTCGAGTACCCAAGTATTTCAACTTTATATTCAATAGCGTCAACAGATACTTCAGCATCGACTCCAAACCGAGCAATCCCCGTGTTTCCCCTTGCTATAATAATGAGGTCAATGCTGTTACCATATGCTTCCTTATAATTATTTTTCGATTTTATGCCCACTTGAAGAGTGGTGATACTATTTGCTGAAACCGTCGTTGATTCAGGAACGATGATTTCCCAATCACCTACCGTTTCTCGTTGAATTGTCTCAATATGGAGAATATCTGTGTTTTTACTAGTAACGTTGAGAGTATATTCGACGGTTCCTCCGGGTATGATTTTACTGTTTACTGGAGTGCTTGTGACATCAGTGATTTTGATGTTTTGTGTTTCTTCTACCTCAACTTTTAGTGCTGAAGGGAACTGGATAGAATCATAGAGTAATTTTACGGTTCTCAAGCCAAGTTTTGTGCCATTCTGTACAGATACTCCAAAACGTATACTATGGTCATAGCTGATTCCCGTATCTGAACCATTGAATGTAAACGTAATCGGGGTCGTTGGTTTTAATAATATATCAAGAATACTCGTTCTGTCCAGTTTTTTTTCGGAAGTAGCAATCGTCGTATTTTCATCATAGATGGTTGCGGTAATTGTGATTTTACCCCGTAATAAATTAATAATCCGGAATAAATCGCGATGGTCAAGATATAAGTCGGCACCAGTCTTTCCCACTTTGAGTATTTTGTTTCGCTCAAGTACTGGCGAGGCCCATAGTGCTGGCGTTGACGTTATTTGTACATTTCCTGATTGATTCCCTGTTTCAGGTCGTTTTTCATCCATTGTTCCATCGGTGTGGAGATAATAAATGCGGATGTCTTCTTCTGATATTTTTGCAGGAATGGAGACCGAGGCAGGGTGTCCTACTGAATCGTAAATAAAGGATGATGATTGCATTGCATTGAGAATTGCAGCGAAGTCTGCTGAGGTAATGTTAATAAGCGACTCATTTAAAATTGATATAACTTCTTTTAAATTTGTTCCTAGGTCATGTAATTTTTTAATATTGCTGTGGTTTTCCCATCGGTTTGCTCGGTTCTCCCATCGTGTAATAAACCTATTAAGATCAATATATTTTGTTATAAGTGTCGGTAAGGTTTTATTACTTGGGATCATTTCAATACTAAATAACAAACTTTCTCCTGGGGTGAGGGTGTAATTAATATCAGGTAGTGTGATTTGTTGGTTGTAGATGTCGCTTAAAAACCCTGGGGTGAGTTCAACAGTATTGTTTTTTATTAATTTCGGGAGCGGCAAAAAAGAGTCCATATTCAATGAATAGAGTTCGACTTTGACCTGATCTCTAAATTTTTGTCTTTTGATATCTGTTTTAAAGTATAGATTGTAGGTAATATCGCCATTAATATTTACGGAATCGTTTCCGTTGTAGGAGTATTCTTCGACGATTCGATATGGGTTTGGGATAAGTATTTCAAAACCCTCGAAGAAATCAAAAAAATCGCCTGAATCTAATTCCGGGATTTCCCCTAAGAGATCGAAAATCCAGGTAGACATCCACGTCAACCATTGTTCTGTATTTAGATTGTATCGTGGGATTAGTTTGGATGTGTTTTTTATAAAGAGATCCGGTGGGTATTTAGAGTCATTTTGTTTTGTTGGTGCATTTAACGATAGGAACCCGGTACCAAATTCAGAGACATTTTCATTGAGTGTATCGGTAAAATACAGGGTTGTTTGACCGGCGGGGGTTTCCGCAAGGACGGGGCTGGAGATTAATGCCGGCAAAAGTGATCCTAGGACAAGAATGAATATAAGAGATATCGTACGGAGCGCTTTGTGCGCTTTCATATCTTCTCAACCTCGGTAGTTACTATCTATCTTATTATTATATAAATCTTTGTTTACAACACTTACCATCTTTTTTTAATTATAATATGTATTATATTTAATAAGATTATGGATATTTTGTCTCTGTAAAAAAGGTAGTAAAATATTGAATTAAATTAATTATAGTAATGGGGTTTTTCGTAACCATTCAAGGTCACTAATATATAAGCTTCGAATATCTGTAAGACCAAATCGGAGCATGGCGAGTCGCTCTAGCCCAAGTCCCCATGCAAGAACAGGGGTCTTCACACCAACAGGTTCTGTTACCTCTGGTCTGAAAATGCCACTTCCGCCAAGCTCCATCCACTTTCCGTTCCAGAACACTTCAACTTCCATGCTTGGTTCCGTATATGGGAAGTATCCTGGTCTGAACCTGATTTTTTCGAACCCCATCCTCCGATAGAATTCTTTGAGGATGCCGATGAGTTGCCGGAAGTTCGCATGCTCTTCATAGATAATTCCTTCTATTTGGTAGAATTCAGGCAAATGGGTTGTGTCGATGTCTTCTTTTCGAAAGACTCTTTCTAAAGAGAAGACCTTGCAGGGTGGTTTAGGGTGGTGGTAAAGATATCTGATGGTGTTTACCGTGGTATGCGTTCGTAAGAGTGCTCGTTCTCCTTCTGTTTTTGAGAACGTGTACCCCCAGCCAGAAGACCCAGTAGTACCCCCGTTTTCATGGACACGGGCAATTTCCTTTAGTAATTGCTGTTCTTCTATTGGGAGTTTTGGAGGGACTTTACAATAGAAGGTATCTTGCATTTCTCGTGCGGGGTGATCTTGCGGGATAAATAAAACATCCATGTTCCAGAAGCAGGATTCAACGTAATCTCCTTGGATTTCTTGGAATCCCATTTCGACGAAAATCTGTCGGATTTCTGAAATTAATTTGACTAAAGGATGTGGTTTTCCTCCATGAAGCGCAGGGGCGAATGCGTAGATGTCGTATGGCCTGATTGTTTTTTGTTTCCACTCGCTGTTTTTTATGACGGCACTGGTCACCTGAGAGATTTCCTCTTTGATTTCAAATCCGGTTTCCACAAGATTTTTTCCGTGCGTTGTTAAAGCAATCAAGCTGGTGATGAGTTCTTTTTCTTTAATAACATTCTTACGTGATAGAAGTGGTTTAATGGTGTTTTTTTCAATTTCTTGTTCAGGGTGTTCATAGAGAAGACGTAACAGTTTTTCTTCGTCTGTTACTTCAGAGAGTGCTTTTTTTCCTTTGTCGGTGATTTCGATGATAGTGTCTTTGTCTTTTCGTATAGTGGCCCACCCGTTGGTCTTCAACCAACCGATAGCAACCGAGATTTCATCGGGATGAAGAACGGTGGAGAGATCGTGTAATGTGACTGTTCCTTTCTTATCTGATAAAAGTTGTAGTGCACGTTTCTCGGGAAGCCCTTTTTCAACAAATCGCTTCCCTTCTTTGCCTAGAGAATAAATAGTCGTGATGGTGTTATCTATAAGGACAAGTTTTTTTGATTGTAACCATGAAGCTGCATTCGAGATTTCAACATCAAGGGAGAAATCCCCTGTTCTAAAAATTTCCTTTAATGAGCCTTTCCCATGGAGTTTCTTTAACGCTAATAATACTTTTTTCTCGTTCTGAGAAAGTTCTTTTAAGGTTTTTTCTACATCCATTGAAACCTGAAATTGTCTCGCTAGATATTAAGATGTCGATGGTGGTTTATTGCAAAGAATTATAAAATGCTAGCACTTCTACGTTTATACCTGGAGAGTTAAGTATGATTGGAAAATTACCAGAAGATATTTTACAAGTTATATTAGAGGCCATTCCTATCGAATTTTCAGTTATAGATAAAAACGAAAAGGTCCTCGCATGGAACAAGCATGAGACTCGAATTTTTAAGAGACCTGAAGCAGTTGTGGGCAGAGACGTTCGGAATTGTCATCCTATAAAAAGCCTTGGGAAGGTTGAAATAATCCTTGAAGAAATGAAAACAGGGAAACGAGACAAAGCACGATTCTATATTGATCTTCCATTAGGGCCAAATAGTCGGAAAGAAAAAGTCCTCATTGAATATTATGCGTTACGAGACAAGAATGGAAATTACCTTGGTTGTCTTGAGGCGTCACAGAACATCGCTGAAATCCAGAAGCTATCTGGAGAAAAACGGTTACTAGATTAAGGGTGCAGTAAGGTATCGAGATCCAGTAAAAACAGTTTTTGGATCCATAGTTGACAGTGCTGTTTATGTTTCTCGCTATTTCTCCCCTTTACAATCATGTGAGTCCGATGAGGAAGCGGAATACATATCATTCCATTGATGTGATGCATATCAACACTTCGAACATCATAGCAGGGGTAGGGGTTTTCGAATAAGGGAAGATATCCAAGATTTCTTTTTTTGAATCGAGCTTTTCGATTTGCCTCTGGGTACCGGTGTTTTTTCATAGTCTTATGTCTCTATTTCAAAAAAGGGTGAAATAATATAAAGTAATGGATTTTTTACGAAGAGAACTCTTTTCTTTTTGCTGCATGAACACATGAGATAGCTTTTTTAATGATATAAGTATGATGAAAGAGGTTCTAAGTATTACTTTTTTATAGAAATAGCAGTCTATTTTGGGAAAAGCGTAAACTATTAAACACCCAGAAAACTATAAACACCCACC
>DATLAF010000067.1:0-3184 GCA_035527635.1 Thermoplasmatota archaeon
ACCCGTATTCCCTAGCTTGTTCTATTGCTATTTGTAGTTGCTTTAATGCAAGGGGATACTCTGCACGAAGGTATAGATAACCTTGATTTGCTCCTATAGCGTAAGCTCCTATTGTCATCCCTTCTATAATGCTGTGGGGATTCGCTTCCATAAGGCTTCTATCGCTGAATGCTCCTGGATCTCCTTCATCACCGTTTCCAATTACAAACTTGACATCTCCAGGGGCCTTTCGGCATAGCCTCCATTTTCTTCCAGTCGGAAAGCCGCCTCCACCACGACCACGTAGCCCAGATTTTTCAATAGTGTCTATGATTCCCTCGCAAGACATGGTTGTTATCGCTTTTGCTAGAGCTTGATATCCACCGAATTCAATATAGTCAAGTATTTTTGAGGGGTCAATTCGTCCATTGTTAGCGAGAATTGGTCTTGTTTGCTTTTTGTAGAAAGGTATTTCATGTTCATATGTGGCTCTTTGGCCAGTTACTGGATCTACATATAGAAGACGGTGAACAACCTCTCCATTCAGCAAGGTTTGCGAAACGATTTCAGCAACATCTTGTGGCCTTACTTTCTGGTAAAAAATTTTTTGGGGTCCTATTACAACTACAGGACCTCTTTCGCAAAAACCGTGACATCCGGTTTGCTTGCATTCTATCTGAATATCTAGATTATGCTTTTTAATTTCATCTGTGAAAGCTTTTGAAACATCCATGCTTCCACGTGCTCGACAGCCAGTTCCAAGACATATTCTTACACTTGGCTTGTTGGGGTCTCTTTGTTTTAGCAATGAGCTACGTAGTACATCCAGTTCTTGAGGAGTTCTAATCTTTTTCATTACTTTTTTGCACCTTCTTTAACATACTACGAAGCTTTGTTGGCGAGGTTTTGTCGAAGTAGTGTTCGTCGATGACAATAACTGGTGCTAATGCGCATGCACCAACACAGTGAACTGCTTGAAGACTAAATTTTTTATCTCGGGTCGTCTCTCCTTCTTTTATTTCCAATTCTCTTTCCAATGCTTCAACAATTTGAGTTGCGCCTTTTAGATAACATGCAGTTCCCTTACAAACACGAATAAGATGCTTCCCTCGCGGTTTTAGGTGAAATGCATCGTAGAATGAAGCTACTCCATAAATCTGAATCATGGGAATATTGAGCTTCTTGGATGTGTGTCTCAAGGTCCAAGTTGGAAGATAATCGTATAAATTCTCAATTTCATGCAATATGGAAATTAACGCTGACTCTTCATAAGAATGATTTTTTAGGATTTTGTCGATTTTGCTACATTCACAAAGATCTTCCGACAATTTCATAGCGTCCCAGAGTCTATCATCAATTCTTTGTGTTGTTGGATGTGAAGATTTTATGAGGTCTCTGCATTCGAACGATTGGTGACCTTTTTTATGCTTTTGAAACTTAGTGACATTTCTCCATGAGCATTCTTGGGAAAGGTTATTTCATATACGTCGTTTGTGTTGCATTCTTCACATTTTAAGGCTCTCCATCTACATGCAAAACAATTTTCTGACTCTGTGCCGATGCGAAGGCAGAGGTCTTCGAATCCATCTTTGTGTCCGACAATCAAGCCAACGAATTCGATCCATGTTTTTCCACAGTGAATGCAGGTGAGCCTTTTCTTGCTCAATTCACCTGTTTTTTTTCTGTTCTCGATCTCCTTGATTACCTCTGTAATTTCCAAGAGACTCTCTCCACATTATAAGCATGTTGAGTAAATATTTATGTATTTTGTTCATTAAATGACGTATATTATCGACATTCTAAGACGGAATAACATAAATTATATATTTTGTTAGGTCGGGATGGAAACGCATGTGAATAGTTGACATTATAAGATTTTTCTTCGAAAATGGTATAATTTAAAAACTCTGATTGTCTTGTTTACAACAAAGAAGGGTGCATCCATGAGTTCTAGTGTGAGAATTGATGAGACTGACCTTAACATTATCAGGGCTTTACAAAAAAATGCACGTACAAGTTTTGCGAGTATTGCAGCAGATTGCGGTGTATCAACAGATACAATAAGCAAACGATTCAGAAAAATGAAAAAAGCTGGCGTTATAAGAGGAACGACCATACTGTTGAATCCGAAAAGTTTTGGTAATGAATGCGTTGGAAGCTTAGGCATTGACGTTAGCTATCCCTATTTGAGGGATGTTGTTGAATCGGTTCGGAGAGTGCCTGAGATAGTTTTTTGCACTACATCTATGGGCAAGCACGACATATTTTGTATTGCAATCCTTAAAAATGTTGGACGGCTCAGTCAAGTAAAAGACTTGATAAAAGGGCATCCTGCAGTCAGAGAAGTCACAACAAGCATTTGGGTTGATGAAATATTACTATGCCCCGAGAACTTCGAATTTAAACATCTAGAAAAGTAGTGAATAAGATGGATGAAACTGATTTATTAATAATTAAACGAATGACCGAAGATGCTCGAGTGTCTTTTAGAAAAATCGCGAAGGAACTTGGGGTCTCGCCAGATACCGTGATAAGCAGATACAGAATACTACAAGAAAAAGAGGTAATCCGTGGATCAACTGTTGTACTTGACCCGAAAAAAATTGGATACAAAGGGATGGCTGCATTCATGATAGACACCTCATCAGCACACATTTTAGCAATCGAGGCTACTCCGCCTAAAACGCCATCGATTTTGGAAACGGTGATCAAAATGCCAGATATAATCTTGGCCACAAAGACTGTTGGAGACCATGATCTGTTAGCTATTGCTGTAATCAAAGATGTTGAACATCTAATTGCGATTGGTAGTGATATAGCGAAAATACCTGGCGTTAAGGATTTGCGCGTATTGTTTTGGGTTGAGAAAACCGAACTCTATCCTAAATACTTCATAATTTAAGTCTCGAATATTCGGATGCATCTAGATAAAACCTGCCGCCTTAACGGGATATTAAAAGAATATTCTTATTGATAATTTCGGGGAAAATCACACAAATACCTTCAAATGGATTTTGGTTAGATTCAATATTCACAAAAAAGGAATCAAAGTTATTCGCCGAAAAAAGGGGGAGTTTGCGGTATTTAATTGTGGGTCGGGAGATATCTCCACTGGTCGTGGGGTTCAAATCTCTCCAGGCCCACTTTTGCTTACACTTGGACAATCGCAGCATCTGATTTTTGAAAAAAGGAGAAGATGCGGGAG
>DATLAF010000068.1:0-2964 GCA_035527635.1 Thermoplasmatota archaeon
TAAGAATGCATTTTATCAATAGATAGAGTAGGGAATATATTTATAATCCATCTTTATTTTTGCCTATATACCAGTAGCTAGAATCCCGGTGGAATTATGAGCAGAGACCGATATAGAAGACAAACCCTAGTTGAGGAGTTAAATCAGAAAGGTCAAGAGCTTCTAGCTAAAAAACATGCGATTGTCATTGGTGCGGGAGGACTAGGCAGCAACAGCGCAAATCTGCTTGTACGCATGGGTATAGGAAGTATTGATATTATTGATGACGACATCGTTGATATTACCAATCTCCATCGAACATCAGTGTTTTCAGAACTTGATATTGGTAAGTCGAAAGCATTGATTATTCAGCAGAGACTACAACCAGTAAACACAATGGTACACGTGAAAGGAATTAACCAGAAAGTAACACCAGAAAACATTGAGTCTCTCGTACGGCACGCTGATGTGATAATTGATGGTACAGACAATATACCTCTTCGTTTACTAATCAACGAGACGTCAATACAAAACAAAACACCATGGGTTTACGCAGGAGTGTATGGAACGGTTGGAATGGTGATGGGGATTCTTCCAAAAAAGACACCATGCTTCCAGTGCATCACCCAGAATATCCCGGACCTAAGCACTCATGAGACACCGGTACTTGGCAGTCTTCCAGCGGCGATTGCAGCAATCCAAAGCAACGAGGCAATAAAAGTACTTCTTGGGAGACAACCTTCAGGATTAATCATCTACGATGTATGGAATCAATGTTTTGACACTCTGGATATCAAAAGAAATCCTTACTGCCCAATGTGTGGAAACAAATAAAATAAATGAATAGAAAGAACGAATACTATGAAAATCACCGTAAGATTATTTGGACGATACAAAGACATCGCCGGTAAAGAAAAGGTACACCTTGATATCACCGAAGGTAATACCCTACGAGACGTTATTGCTGTATTTGTGAAACAATACCCGACGGTAGCAATAGATAAAAGTCGTATGATGATAACAAAAAACAAAATGTTTACTTCATTTGATACCACTATAACTGAAGGAGACGAGATTACTCTATCTCCGCCAGTGGTTTCTGGTGGATAAACTTCATGAAAAAGAATCGATATTTATCAATGGGAATTTTCTTTTTTCTGCTTTTACTGCTTACCACATCGGTTGTCGCAGAAAATCAAGTGATAGTAGATTTTTATTATTCTGAGACCTGCAGTTCCTGTAAACCAGCTAGTGCAATAATCGATAATATAACAGCGTACTATGCAGAGAATTACTCAGGAAAAGTAATTATCCAAAAAAAAGAGGTCGGCTCAAATGCAACCAACCGCAATGAAATGTATGCCAGGAAACTTAGCTTTCCATCCGTGATAATCAACAATGAAACAAAAATCCCAAAAGCGAATATTACCTATGAAAATCTGGTAACCACCATTGACGCATACATCACGGAGCTTGGCATTGACCAACCGTTTGATGAAATGATTCTTTATCTACCCATCATTGGAAGAGTCGACCTCTCTAGTCTCTCATTACCTGTTCTGACAATTGTGCTAGGTGGACTAGATAGCTTTAATCCTTGCTCCTTTTTTATCCTGATCTTCCTTCTGAACCTCTTGTTGTATCTGCGTTCAAAACGACGGATGTTACTGGTTGGTTGCATTTTCATCTTCTTCTCAGGGTTTTTCTATTTTCTGTTCATGTTTGTCCTGTTTAATATGCTGTTAATCACCGCTACGTATGTTAGTATCATTTCTTTTACTGCAGGATTTATCGCACTTGCGATTGGTATTTTTAATATCAAAGACTTCTTCTTTTTCAAAAAAGGACCTAGTTTGAGTATCCCTGAAGAAAAACGAGCGTTGACATTCAAGAGAATGCGAAACCTTGTGAAAGCACCCTCGCTTTTTGCAATGCTTGGTGGAACTATCTTTCTAGCCGTTACCGTCAATTTCTATGAGCTGCTGTGTACCCTTGGGTTCCCTTTGATTTTTACCAGCAGATTAACTGAATTGCAGCTTCCCTTAGCACAATATTATATGTATATCTTTTTTTATAACGTGGTGTACGTAATTCCGCTAATCATCATTTTATTTATTTTCACATTCACGTTAGGGACCTTGAGGTTATCTGAATGGCAAGGTCAGAGATTGAAACTGCTCTCAGGGATAATGATCTTCTCGTTTGGTTTATTTTTCATTATTGACTATCAACTATTAGAGAATGTGACTACTCCAATCGCACTACTTGGACTAAGCATCCTTTTGACGATCGTGATTTCATATCTCTGGAAACGATATAAGAAAGAACCAGAGGTACAACAATCAGAACAGCAATCCTCTAACGAAAACCGGTAATTTCTATACATCTTTAGTTACCCAAAAAATTTTTATTTTTAAGACCTACAACCTAGAGTATGGGCCTATATCTCACTTCGATAGAAAAAAACCATGATATTACCTTACAAAGTTACCCTGTAAGAAAATGTATTTGTTTTCGTAAAAATGTAAAAAAAGGGAAAAGAGAAGAAGAGGAAGAGAGCGTATTCCTAAAGGTCCCCAGGAAATGCTCCAGTTAACAAGGCATACTCCTCAAAGTCTTCTACCCAGTCAAAATCTTTATCAACTTCGGTTTCAGAAATTTTCTTCGAATGCTCAGAAAGATGTTTTTTCTGTTCTTCTATTAATTTTTCCAGAGGAGCAAATCGTTTTGCTTTCACGACAGGATAGAAAAGGACCGAATCGGCTCCTTCGAGGCTGCGTATTTTCTCCCGTACGAATTTATTCACGGTTTCTTGGGAATCAGCACCGACATTCATCACAATGTCTTCATCTCCTAAAGAATAAGAGATGTAAATAGGGAACAGATTGAATGAATATTTGTAATCTAATAAATAATTATAGATTGACTTGTAATTTCTAGGATGAGTGTAGATACGAATCACATATCGATTGATGGTTGCTGGTT
>DATLAF010000069.1:0-4362 GCA_035527635.1 Thermoplasmatota archaeon
TGTTCTATGATGTCTTCGTCAATGTGCCGTGCGAGTTTTGTTCCTACCCCTTTGGTTTCGAACGGGTTCTTGTTGTATTCTTTTAACAGGTAAATCCCTATGTTAGGGTGGAAGAGGTAGCAGTCATGGGAGATTAGGGTAGCGTCTTGGCCAAATGCTGCGTTCCATCCTTTTGGGTTTTTTTTCCCATCTAAGATGATATCCTTCAGAATGTCGTTTCTTGATTTGATTTTCACAAGAGCCCTATATTGGTTGGTAAGATAAGAATATAACGGAGAGGCTCAATACGTCCCTATCACCAATAAGAAAAAATGGTGTGGACGGATGCTTGTAAAAGAGATCATGACGAAAGATGTAATTACTATTGATGCGGACGCTACTGCATTTGACGCATGTACAACATACAAGGAGAAAAAAGTCGGCTGTTTGGTGGTGACAAAGGATGAGTCTTGTGTTGGTATTGTCACGGAGCGAGATTTAATCGAACGTACGATTTGTCAATATCGGAACCCTGAGAAAACCAAGGTTCATGAGATCATGTCTAAGAACATCAAAGTAGTGTACGCGTTGGATACCGTAGATAAAGCACTCGAAATGATGAAGCAATATAGAATTAAGAAGTTGCCAGTGATTTCATCTGAAAAAGTCGTTGGGATAATTACCATTACCGATATTGCGGAAGCTCGACCTGATCTTTCAAGACGCTTTATAGAGTCTTGGATGAAAGCACAATGGAGAGATTAAGAAAAGTTTTTTAGAGATACGTAAATGGCTCTGTACGTCCATCAAAGTGTTTTGCACCAATGTGTACAAATAGCATCTCAATTTGTGTCAGTTGTTTAGCGGTGAGCCCGGTATATTTAAGGATGATTTCGTCTCGTTCATTAAAAACAAGAAAAGTACGGTCCGTAGGATTATACACTGCCTTGTACAGTTCATAATCTTGCATCCATATCCAGATACGTTCGTTTTTATTTTTCATTGTTGTCACCTCGTTTTATTTTTTAAGAGTTCGTGCTAGTTCCTTCATCTTGTTTGCGACAATGAAGTTTCTTGTAATCAGTTCAATTTCGTTTGCTTCATCAGCACTTGAGACTTGACCAACAATCATCATAGGTGTTTACTCCTCATTGTACTGTTTTGGAGGATTTCTTTAAAACATATTGTTGTACAAACGATACCTGGTATGTGTACAATTGTTACCGAAACGAAAAAAAGCTCTTCGTTTCATCTCATGAACATTCGTCGATTTTGTACAAAAGATTTAAATTAGCCTCGCCTGATTCAGAGTACTGACGAGGGTGAAGGATGAAAACCATCAATCGAGTTGTGATTCCTGTTGATACGACCGATGTGTCGAAGGTAGCTGCAGAACAAGGAGCGTTTTTTGCTAAACTCCTCAATGTCGGAGTCTCAATTATTTCAGTAAATGACTCAAGTCAATATATGCTATCAAAGATGCTTGAAGAAAAGATAGAAAAAGAAAAACTTATAGCAATTGACGAAGTGAAAAAAATCACAGAAGAGCAAGGAGTTGTAACGACAACGAAACTTGCAGCTGGGGCTCCTGCCGCAGAAATTGTGAAATTCGTCAAGGATGATGATCTCATCGTAATGTCAAGCAAAGGAAAGAAAGGGTTTAACAAATTCTTCCTGGGGAGTGTTTCTGAGGAAGTATTAAAAACAGCTCCCTGTACAGTCATGGTCATCAAAGAAAAAACAAAGAAATGGACCGTTGATGATCTAACATCATTGATTAAAGAAGAATAAAGGAGTTCTTTTATTCAGTGTCCTCATTTTTCTTTTTCTTTTTTTCTCCTTTTACTTTATAATCAGCGTTGATCGTTGAATCATCATCGGAGGGTTGTCCTTGCCAAGAATCGCTCTGTGCGGTATCTTGTCCTGATTGTTGTTGGTGTTGTTGTGCTGCTTGTTGATAAATCGTCGTTGATGCTTTTTGGAATGCTTGGGTGAGTGCATCGGTTTTTTCCTTGATTTTATCGGTATCATCACCAGTCAGTGCTTCTTGGAGTTCCTTTAATGCTTTTTCAAGACTTTCTTTATCCTCGCTGCTGAATTTATCTTTTAACTCCTGTAATGTTTTTTCAGTGCTGTTAACCAAGGAATCAGCGATGTTTCGTATCTCAATTTTTTCTTTGCGTTTCTTGTCTTCTTCCTCATGTTCCTTCGCTTCTTTTTTCATCCGATCGATTTCAGCGTCTGAAAGTTTTGTTGAGCCGGTAATACGAATCGATTGCTCTTTGCCAGTGCCTAGGTCTTTTGCTGATACGTTCATAATACCGTTCACGTCAATGTCAAATGCAACCTCTATTTGTGGTAGACCTCTAGGTGCAGGAAGAATCCCGTCAAGATGGAATCGCCCGAGGGTTTTATTATCTGAAGCCATGGGTCGTTCTCCTTGTAATACGTTTATTTCGACGCTGGTCTGATTATCCGCCGCGGTTGAAAACACCTTGCTTTTCCGGGTTGGAACTGTGGTGTTGCGCTCAATCAATGGCGTTGCGACACCACCGAGCGTCTCAATACTTAACGTTAACGGAGTGACATCAAGTAGTACGATATCTTTTTCAATATCGCCAGAGAGTACACCAGCTTGAATCGCAGCACCGATTGCGACACATTCCATCGGGTCGACCTCTCGTTTCGGTTTCTGTTTGAAAATCTCCTCGACTTTCTTTTGTACCATCTGCATGCGGGTGACTCCGCCAACTAGTACGACGTGATCAATATCTTCTGGTTTCAGCTTCGCATCTTGTAATGCTTGGCGACAGGGTTTTTCACTACGCTGAACAATCGGAGAGATAATTTCTTCAAGTTTGGTTCGAGTCAGTTTTATTTCAAGATGTTTTGGTTCTCCGGTGACGACATAGATGTAGGGGAGGTTGATATCGGTTTGAAGCGTGGAAGATAATTCTATTTTTGCTGTTTCTGCTGCCTCTAAAACTCGTTGTAACGTTTTCGGTTCTTTACGGAGATCAACTCCATGTTTTTTCTTGAATTCTTCAGCGATGTAATCGACTAGTGCTCCATCCATGTCAGAACCGCCAAGTTGCGTATCACCACTCGTGGATAAGACTTCGAAGACGCCACCTCCAACTTCCATGATCGTAACATCAAGGGTTCCCCCACCGAAATCATACACCGCGATTTTCTGATCGCCCTCCTTATCTAACCCGTAGGCGAGAGCGGCAGCGGTCGGCTCATTGATGATTCGTTTCACATTGAATCCCGCAATCGCACCAGCATCTTTGGTTGCCTGCCGTTGATCATCATTAAAGTATGCAGGAACCGTAATCACTGCATCGGGAATCTTTTCTCCAAGGAAATCCTCAGCATCTTTCTTTATTTTCTGAAGGATAAATGCGGATATCTGTTGTGGCGTATAGGTTTTTCCGCGTAAAGTGACTTTCCCATTTGTCCCCATCTTTCGTTTTATTCGTTGGACAGTTCCTTCGGTGTTGGTGACTGCTTGTCGTTTCGCTGCCTCACCAACTAGCATTTCCCCGGTTTTTGTAAACGCGACAACTGAGGGGAAATATGGCTGTCCTTCAACGCTCTTTATGACGATTGGTTTTCCTGCCTCTATATATGCTGCCTCAGAATTTGTGGTTCCGAGGTCAATTCCTATAATCTTACTCATTTCATACACCTTCAAGGTGATTTTATTATGGTTTCTTTTTTGCGACAATAACATGGGCGGGTCGGAGGAGTTTATCTCCTACCATATACCCTTTTTTTATTTCATCAAGGATTGTTCCATCAACGCATTCAGATTGTTCTATAGCTGAGACTGCGTTATGGAACTGATAGTTGAAAGGTTTTCCTTTACAATCAATGTACGTTATTCCTTCTTTTTCAAGGAATTTGTCAAGGTTTTCTAGTAAAAGTTTTAATCCTGATTTTGGGTCGGGATCATCATATGCTTTTTTTAAAAGTTCGGTTAGGTCTAGGAGTTCAAGCAGGTATTTTTTCTTGATCTCTTCTTTTTGAGCTTGTAGTTCTTTTTCGATGCGTTTCTGGTAGTTTTGAAAATCAGCAAGCGTACGTAGATATTTATCGTTTTTATCCATGATCTCTTGATGAAGTCGTGTGTTTTCTTCTTCTAATTTTTTTATTTTATTCTGCGGTGTTTCTTGTATTGGTTTTTTTGGTTCAGTAGCTTTTTTTATTGGCATAGTCATTAAAAAAAACAAAAAAAAGAAAGAAAGGGAGTGGTTGTTTAGTAGTCGTCCATCCCGCCGCCTGGCATTCCACCGGGCATTCCACCGGGGCCACCTGGGGGCATTCCGCCGCCACCGCCGCCTTTTGAGGCGATGATGTCGTCGATTCGAAGAATCATGG
>DATLAF010000070.1:0-14670 GCA_035527635.1 Thermoplasmatota archaeon
CCGGCAATGTCATGTCCCTCGGACATTAGACGAAATTAGTAATATCGCACAAATGCCACGAAAAGAGATTGGCAGAAACTATCGGTATGTCTCCCGTGAACTTGAATTAAAACTGATGCCTACTGCACCGAAAGATTATATTTCACGATTCTGTAGTGAATTAAAACTCAGCAACAACGTTCAAATAAAAACATTAGAGATACTCGGACATGCAGCGAACCAGGAGCTGACAAGCGGGCGGGGCCCTACGGGGCTTGCTGCTGCTTCCTTGTATATCTCGTCAGTTCTCTGTGGTGAACGCAGAACTCAAAGAGAGGTTGCAGAGATTGCGGGGGTTACTGAGGTGACGATTCGGAATCGATACAAAGAACTTGCGCAAAAACTGGATATTCGTATTGTGATGTAATCTTTTTCTTCCAAGTAATGTGATAAAAATCTACAATCATCCCTGTGAAAAACTATATAAAGACGCGAAGACTATAGCAGGTTAGAAAGGAATAGAAATAAGAGTTTCACAATATCGCTTATTCGAATGTTCGAAATCTTTTTGTTTTTGTTCTTTTAAAAAAAATTTAGAAATAATCTAAGGAAAACGTGAATAATATGAAAGGAAATGTAAAATGGTATAATGCACGAAAAGGATATGGATTCATCCAATGTGACGATGGGAAAGAAGTCTTCGTCCATCGGACTGCCCTCCCAATGGAAGCATCTTTAAATGAAGGAGATGCAGTTGAGTTTGAAGTCGAATCATCCGATCGAGGACCACAAGCAAAAAACGTAAAGAAGGCATAAGATTCTCGAAAACAACAAATCTGAAGATACTTTTTTTCAAAAAAAATTGAAACAAAGAATTCTCGATTAGTTAGAAAAAGAAACAAAACCAAGATTTAATAATAAGGTGAAAACAATGAAATGTGAACAACTTAATATACATGCAAAACTCCTAATAAAACTCCAAGAACAAGAATTCAAGGAGCTGACGGTAATCCAGGAAAAATGCATTCCTGAAATCATCCAAGATAAGGATGTGGTGGGTCAAGCGGAAACCGGGTCAGGAAAAACACTGGCGTTCTGTCTTCCTATACTCAATAAAATAACACCAGGAAGGGGACTTCAAGCACTTGTTCTGACTCCAACAAGAGAACTATGCGTCCAGGTAACTGATGTGTTTAGGGATTTTGGAAAAACCCTAGGGATACGGACCACAAGTGTTTACGGTGGTGTCAGCATCGGGCCACAGATACGCGACATCCGTATATCTGAAATCGTTATCGCGACTCCTGGAAGGATGCTTGATCATCTTCGTAGGGGAACCATTGATTTACGCAACATTCGAGTTCTTGTGCTAGACGAAACCGATAAGATGTTCGAAATGGGATTTGTCGACGATGTCGAAGACATCATCCGTCATATACCACAACAACGACAGTTATTGATGTTCAGTGCTACGATATCAGAGGATGTTTATCGTCTAGCAAGGAAACATCTGAAAAATCCTGTGATCATCAAGACTCAATCATATGTCGATCATAGCAAATTAAAGCAGGTGTATTATGATATTTACGAGCAGAACCAGAAGTTTTCTCTTCTTGTTCATTTGCTGAATAGCAATACCGATGGGTTATCGATTGTGTTCTGTGGGACACGCAGAGAATCTGATGCGGTCTCAAAGAACCTTGCCCGTCAAGGCATCCGTGCCTCAGCAATCCACGGGGGGATGAAACAACAAAAACGATCAAGCTCATTGGATGCGTTGAAAACTCAGAAAACCAAGGTATTGGTAGCAACTGATGTCGCAGCCCGAGGTCTTGATATCAAAAACGTCACGCACATCTACAACTATGACGTACCAAAGACACCGACTGAATATGTGCATCGGATTGGAAGAACTGCACGAGCTGGGGCAAAAGGAAAAGCAGTCACTCTATTAACCGAACGAGATCATGATAACTTCAGACGGGTGCAAAGGAATGACGATTTCCAGATAGAACGAGCAGATATCCCTGATTTTCGAAAAGTGCCATTTATGCGACGGATTGAGCAAAGGGGTCATTCATTTCGAGGGTCGTCTCGGCATTCGTTCGGACGATAATTAAAAACCTTGTTACATCAGCAACGGGAGCAGTACAAGTTCAAAAAACCGGTTGCTGGCATGTAGCATCCATGCACCTAGGATGTTTTTTGATCTCCGTGCTATTTCTAGAGTAAGAATACCTTGAATGATTGTACCAATGATAAAAATCGTTGCAAGGTTTTGTGGATGCATTAATGTAAAACTTGCAAGCGATGTTACATACGCGATTTTCATATTGCTCTTCTGTAGCAAAAATATAAAAAGAATGCCTCTGAAAAAAAACTCTTCAGTAAATGCCTCAAAAAAACTAATGACACCAGGAATCAGATCTGCATTCCAACCCACACCATGGTAAAATTGAATCAACCCTGTTGTCAATAGCATCATTGGTAACAAAAGAACAAACCACACAATACTTTTTTTTACCCCCTCTTTTTTGATTCCATAAGCAGCAATGTGCAGCGGTGAGGTGTTCCGTCTTATCAAAATGAATATAACCAAGGGAAGAATCACGAAGAGAAGGATTTTTACCCCAACATAGGTATAGGTTAAAAAAATATCGCTGGTAACTAACGGCCAATAGAGCAGCACAATTAGCACCATTATCAGAGTTATTGCAACGATTTCGAAGAACGTTTCTTTCTTGAATTTTATACAGAAGAATAATGGGAGAAGCATTGGGATAAGCATGGGCCAAAGGAACAAATTAATCTCCATGAAGATACACCTGTGCAATGTAGTATTGTCATTTCTTTTAATTCATTTCAGGTTTTGATAGGATAAAAAACCTTTTAAGAACATGTATCTTGTCGATGTTCACCGCTATGAGAATCGCAATTGTATTAAAAGATCGGTGTACATCAAAACGATGCGCGCAGGAATGTGTTAAATTCTGCCCTCGCGTACGCGCTGGCGATGAAACAATTATCATGGGAGAAGATGGAAGACCAATAATCTCTGAAGAACTCTGTGTCGGCTGTGGTATTTGCATCAATAAATGCCCCTTCGAAGCAATCAAAATCATCGGACTTGCTGAAGAACTCAAAGAAGATCTTGTTCATCAATTCGGAAAAAACGGATTTCGACTCTATCGGCTACCTATCCCTAAAAAAGGGAGTTGTGTTGGTGTTCTTGGGCAGAACGGTATTGGGAAAACAACTGCGATAAAAGTCCTTGCCGGGCAAATCGTTCCAAACCTTGGGGATTACAAAAAGAAGAAACCATCATGGGAACCAGTGCTTGAGTATTATGCAGGATCTGAGTTGTACGATCATTTCAAGTCCTTTGCAGAGAAGAACATGACCTGTGTTCTGAAACCGCAGTACGTCGACCAGCTACCAAAAATCGTTAAAGGAAAAATTCGCGATGTGCTTATGAACGCAGACACCACCGGTAAATTTGACTCTGTGGTACGCAGTTTAGGTATTGGGAACCTTCTGGATAAAGAAATAGAAAAAGGAACGATATCTGGCGGGGAGCTTCAACTGGTGTCCATCGCAGCTGCTCTGATTAAGGATGTTGATTTGTATTTTTTTGATGAGCCGACTTCTTATCTTGATATCTACCAGCGGTTGAAAGTGGCTCGTATCATCCAACAACTGGCTCAGGAGAAAAAAGTCCTGGTGATTGAACACGATTTAGCGGTCCTTGACTTGTTATGTGAAAATGTCCATATCCTATATGGAACAGAGGGTGCGTATGGTGTCGTTACATTTCCTCGTGCTGTACGCCATGCGATTAACACCTATCTCTCCGGTTATCTGAAAGAAGAAAACATTCGCTTTGGAACCAAAATCGAGTTTTTTGCAAGTCCCCCCAAACTACAACAAGGTCTTCGGATCCTTGTCTCCTACGATAACCTGTCAAAAGAATTTGAGGATTTCACCCTTCATGTCGAACGAGGGATCATCCGGCAAGGGGAACTCATAGGGATCGTTGGTCCTAATGCGATCGGTAAGACAACCTTTGTTAAAATGCTTGCAGGAGTGGTTCAACCAACGAAAGGGACCATCGAATATGATTTAAAAATCAGTTATAAACCACAATACATCAGTCCTGATTTTGAAGGAACTGTCCAAGAATATTTTGAGAAATTCGCACCACAACTGTTAACCTCTTCGTTCTTCCTAGCTGAGGTTCATGACGCGCTTCATTTAAAGTATCTTTTAGATCGTGACCTCATGACCATATCCGGTGGGGAGCTCCAGCGGGTCGCTATCGCGGTATCGATTGTGAAAGAAGCGGATATCTACCTTATTGACGAGCCATCAGCGTACCTTGACAGCCAACAGCGCATGATTGTTTCCCGAATGTTACGTCGGGTGATAGAAAAATCAGGGAAGTCCGCAATGGTTGTCGACCATGATGTGTATTTCATTGATATGGTAAGCGATGCGTTAATCGTGTTCGATGGCATTCCGGGGAAAGAGGGGCGCGCGCAGGGGCCATATAGTCTTCATGAGGGGATGAACCGTTTCTTAAAAAATGTTGATATTAGCTTCCGACGGGATGAGGAGACCAAACGACCTCGAGTCAACAAACCTGATTCCTACATGGATCGCCAACAGAAGCAAAATGGTGAATATTACTACAAGCTCTAAAAAATATAATAAACACTCGCGTGTTTTATTGTTCTAATGCCGACGATTCGACGATTATCACTTGGGTACTCCTTGCCTTTCTATCGTTTCTTCCCCCTTTGCTATACACTATATGGATACGTAATACAGAACGTTGCCATCGTGAACAATGGAAATCAATTTTTCTGTGTTTCATCTGGGGGGCAACGATCGCAGTTGTGGCTTCGTTGATTCTGGAAATCATCTTGCAAATACCGTTACAATATTCGTTGTCTCGAGGTGATATGACTCCTTTTCTTCTCGCAGTGGTAATCGCACCGGTTGTGGAAGAGTTCACCAAACCACTTGTGCTGCATCTCAGATCGGTAAAAGACAATCTCAATGAATTGGAAGACGGTTTGATTTTCGGAGCTGTTGCGGGGTTGGGTTTTTCTGCTACTGAAAACCTTCTGTATGGCTATAGTTATTTATCTGAAGGATTTATCATATTTTTAGTGGTAATGGCCACACGAAGTTTTGGGAGCTGTTTACTTCACGCATCTGCGACTGCATTAACAGGATATGGGTATGGAAAGACCGTTATGAAGCATTCATCCTTCCTGGGTGTTCTGCCGTATTTTCTGTTAGCGATTTTCCTGCATGGGTTCTATAATTTTCTGCTCTCTTATGATTTCGTTGGATTGGTAACTGGATTGGTCCTTGCATTTCTTTTTGTCATCCTCGCAATTACTCTGATTCGAAATAAGATTAGGACCCTTGATAAAAAAAATTGTTAAAAAAAGATGAGAGATTTTTTCTTGTTAACTTGGTGGTACTTCAAAGCTCCAGGTGAGTACGTCGCCGTTTTTGAGTACATATTTATCGACACCAATGGTTGGGAGTTCGCCGTTTACGTAGTATTGCCAATATTTTCCATCTGTTCCACCGACTGCATTGTTGATGGAATTGATTAATGTGGAATCAAATTGTGCATAATAGGTAAAGTCAACAGTAAATCCTTTATTCTCTGAGCATCGCTCTAAAAGAGAAAATGCCGTGTCACCTTGGTAGGCAACAAGGTTATCGTTGATGGTCCAGCCATCACCTACGATAGTAATCCGAACGCTTGTTAGATTCGATTTCTCAACCCATATCTCACTTTTTTGTGGAACCTTTAGAGCCGTCCCTGTAAAAGAGAGTGCTATGAGACTGAAGACGAGGAGTACTGCAGGAACCTTATAGATTGTTTGTAACCTGAATGGTTTAAACTGCATGATCTCCTGCTTCTTTGCAGCGTAGAGGATGACGGGCAGTCCTATCACACAAAACGTCATAACCCCGGAGATCAGATGATAAAGCATGAACGGCAATCCTGCGGTGTATACCATGGCAAGTGAGGTCGCATCATGGGGGTACATCAGGTACCACCATCCCATATTTGTCCAGATGTCGTAGAGGAGAACATATCCAGCACCAAGACCGGCCATCAACCCAATGCTTTTGAGATGCAGTTGCCCAACGTTTCTCCAGAGTCTATCCTTGTTAAATAGATTGATCAGAGCAATGATGGCAAAACCTGAATAGGTGAATAAAACAATTCTGTTCATTTGATCTCCGATAAAAATCGGATTTCCGATGAGTACATCACTACCGATCATGCTGACTAAAGGAACGATGAGGGCGAGCGGCGATCGAATGAGCATTACTGCAAGAAACGTCACCACCATTATGACTTCAAAGTTCGGAAACGGCTGTAAGCCCATTCCAAAAAGGACATATCGTCCGATAGTTCCAAAAAGGATAAGTCCTATTAGCAGTATTACTTGCTGTAGATTTACCTGGTTTTTTAGATTCATACGAACATTCTCCCTTTTGTGTGAAACACAATGTGACGTATAAGATTTTTGTTTTATCCGAGGGCGTTTCCTTGGATGGCTCGACTAGCGGCAATAAGTTTTTCTTTTATTTTTTCGTTACATTCGATGTCAACCATAATTACCTCTCCATAGGTTATGTTAGTAACCTTGGTTTTTCTATACAATTGAGAGATGAACGCTTGTGATTTTTCCTCAAGCGGGAGTTGAAAGGTTAATTTCACCATATGCGGTAACGAGTCGTATATCA
The DNA here is from genome assembly GCA_035527635.1 of Thermoplasmatota archaeon. Classification (GTDB taxonomy): domain Archaea; phylum Thermoplasmatota; class E2; order DHVEG-1; family DHVEG-1; genus SM1-50. The sequence continues at coordinate 6,760 of DATLAF010000070.1, forward strand.
TTTGAAGTAGTTCATTGATATTTTTTTGGTCTTTGACTGAGATGTTCACAACGTTATAGTCTTCAAGGAGACCGGTGTTTTCTAGATTCTCTCTGAGGTTATCAAGGGATTTGTTACTAATGAGATCGATTTTATTCAACGCGATAATGATAGGTGCGCCAACACCGATATTGCGTAATTCGTTTATTGAAACGCGAAGTTTTTTTTCAACGACTTCTTTTGCTTCGCTACCGTCTACAACAAGGACAACGATATCTGCAAGCTCAATTTCTTCGAGGGTTGAATGGAATGCATCGATGATGCATGCAGGGAGGTTTTCGATAAATCCGACGGTGTCCGTGATCAGGATAGGGATTTTTTTCTCTTTGTTTTTTGTAGTAATGCTTCGGGTTGTTGTTGAAAGAGTAGAGAACAATTGTTCTTCGACTTTTACTTTTTCTCCTGAAAGCAGATTCATAAGGCTGCTTTTCCCTGCATTGGTGTACCCGGCAAGGGAGACTGAGTAGAACCCGCTTTTTGATCTGGTTTGTCTCTGTAGTTCCCTGTTTTCCCTTATTTTTTGGAGGTCTTCTTTTATTTTTTTTGTTTGTCGTTTGATCATCTCATAGTAGTCATCAACTTGGTATTCGCCTCCTGCCATAAGTCCAGGGTGTTCCCCTGCTTTTGTCCGGTGTATCAGTTCTTTGACATAGGGTCTTTCGTATTGTAACTGTGCGAGTTTAACTTGAAGGAACGCTTCTTGTCTTTCTGCGTGTTCTTCGAAGATAGCAAGGATGAGTCGAATGCGGTCGTTGACATTGGTTTCTAACTTTTTTTCAAGGGCGAACCATTGTGATGGTTTGAGTTCTCCATTGACAATAACGAGATCGACCTTTTCTTCTGTGTCCTTGAGGAAATCCTTAATTTCTTCTACTTTCCCGCAGCCGATGTAGAAATTCACGTCTGGGTTTGCTCGGTGTTGAATAAATTCTTTCAGGATTGTATAGCCGAGTGTATTTGCAAGTTGAATAATCTCTGATGTAGAATCATCAAGTGAAATGAGGACTGCGTTTTTTTGTTTCGTATCCATTTTTTCCTAAGATGCATAACAAGGTGTCGTACTTTAATTTTTAGCAGATAGATAGATATGCTACGAGAGATTGGTTTTTTGGAAAGACCCTTAAAATGTGGTTTTTTGGTCCTGAATTGGCACAAAATTTAAATACATGCTATGCTAATACATAGCATTGATGATAGTATGGAGATAATAGCGTGTCCCTTATGCGGTAGTAAAAATACCCACTCTATGATTTTGGGGAACGCACGGTTACCATATTTTGCGAAAGGATATATTTGTGAAGATTGTCATTTCAAAGGTGTCCCCTATATTTTTTCCTCAGAAAAAATATACAAAAATTTCTTGGGTATACTGAAAAGAGCATGAAAAAAATTCCATATGAATGACTTTTATCAAATAATGTAAAATACATTCTTTAAAAAAGAAATATCCCCCCTTCTGCTTCATATTTTTCTATTGAAACAAGATTGATTCAAGAACGATTTAATAAAAACAAGAAAATGTCTCCTCGATATTTAGAAATTATAACTCTATTTTGTTACAAACGTTATGAATAATCGTAGAAAATTTTATATATCGATGTAACTTTTCTATTATTCGAGAAAAGGAGGAAGGGTCTTATTCTTCATTAAATCCCCTTAATTTTTTCCCTTTCCTCCATCCATACAATATTCCTATTTCCAAATCATCAAAATGAAAATGAGATATTAAAGATATGAACATTTTTTTTTAAAAAATAATTAATACAAAACGTAGATGATTTTGATACACGAGGAAAAAAAAGAAAAAATCTCTACCTATTTTTTCTTATGATATCCATTTTGAAACCATCGTAAAGTGATATAGAAGCGTTGAATCGCAGTGGTGTTTCCGACAACAGCGAAATAAATCAGGACCACCTCGATAATCGTCAAGTTCCAAGGTAATTGAAGCGTAACACGAAGCGCAATGTGTTGGATAATCGGGAAAACAATAAGCAATGCAAGTCGATCTGCTCGGCCTAACAACCCCGAATAATCGCGTTTATACCCGATCGCTTGTGCTTGTGTCCCCATATAACTCGTTAATAACACACCCACAATTGCAAGTAACCCAATGGGTGGTCGGCACCACGAACTTAACGCAAGTGCACCAACCATAAAGACGTCTGCGTACCGATCAAGCGCATGGTCAAGGAAATCCCCCCGTGCCGTTGCCTTGTTTGTTAATTTTGCCACCTTTCCATCGATTGCATCAAACAATCCATTAAGTAAAACAAATAAAGCAGCAAAAAATAAAAAGAAGTTCGTTAACTCACTAGCTGGATTTGAGAAATAAAAAAAACCTCCAGCAACCACAGAGAAAAGAAGTGCTAACCACGTCAGGATATCAGGATTAATATGAGCGAATCGCTGTGCAATCACCACCAGTAACGGGTCTACTTTTTCTCGTGTTTTATCCAATACCATATCGACTCCTACGCAGGACTCTTTTTAAAAATTTCTTCTGACCAATCAATCTGTCCAATAGTATATGGTTTTGTCGGTAGAAAGTTATTTTTCACAATCTCAATAATCGATTCCGCAACCTCTTCGATGGTCTTATGAGTTGTATCGATTTCAAAAATATTGTTCGTCGGATGATATTCCACGGCTTCACAAAGGATCACATCAATGGTTTCAGCGTCTATGTTCTCTTGGATTTTTTTTCCAGCCCATTTTTTCTTTCGTAACCTTTTTTTTAGCTCAATCGGATGGCAACGAAGAATAATTACTTTTTCCATTGTTCTAAGAAGATGCGCGATATGTCCTTCGAAAAAAACAAGATCGTTTGAGGTAAAGTGTTTCTTGATGTATTTATGTAATTTGTCCATATCAATAAGTTCTGAGTGCCTTTCCTTGTCTATCCCATCAATACATGTGTTCTCCCTTGCTAGCTCATGTAATCGAATAATACTGTAACCTTTCTTCTGGATCTGTATCGCAACCGCGCTTTTTCCGGTTCCAGGGGTGCCAGAAAGTGCGACCCTCATGTTAGATCAACTTAGTATAGTCATATCCCCGGAATCCTTCTTTGAAACAATAGCAAAGCTCCTGGAAGTCCTTCCGGAATTCTTTTACATCGTCTCTGATTTTCTTAGGGTTTTCTTTTTTCAGAAGTGCTCGAGCATAGAAAAGTGCGACGTCATCCATTTCTTTTTCTTTCATCCCAATACGGGTAAGCTCTGGTGTTCCTAACCGAAGTCCTGAGGGGTTAAGCGGGTCGACATCACCAGGGATCATATTCATGTTCGTAACAATCCCAGCCTCCTCAAGGATTTTCGATGTCTCCTTTCCTTTCCCCGGGCCTATTTCTACCAGGACCTGATGCGATTTCGTAAAACCAAGTCTTTCCCCGAAGACCTTGAATCCCTGCTCATGCAATGCTTGTGCAAGCTGCTTAGCATTCTTAATGGTTTGATCTGCGTATGCTTCTCCAAACTCAAGGTGTTCTGCAAAAGCGATTCCTTTCGCTGCAACATGATGTAAATGATACGAAGAGGTAACCCCGGGGAAAACCCCAAAACCCAGTTTTCGGAAGAATGCTTTCTCATCGTCAGTGGTTGCTTTATTATCTGAAAGAACCATGCCTCCCTGTGGACCCGGCAAGGTCTTATGGGTGCTCCCGTTCATCACATCTGCTCCTTCTCGAAGCGGATCCTGGAATCGTTTCCCTGCAATCAAACCAAGCACATGGGCTGCATCGTACACAACATAGGCACCGACCTCATGGGCCGCCTCTGCGATAGGCTTAAGCGGAGTTGGAAACAAAAACACTGATTGGCCGCATAAGGCGAGTTTCGGCTTCACCTGTTTTATAAGCTTTACGGCACCATCGATATCAATGTTCATCTCCTCATTACTAAACGGGAATGACACAAGGTTGATGCCTCTGACCCCTGCAGCACCATATTTACCAAACGAGATATGAGCACCATTAGCGGTGTCAAGAACCGTTGCAGTTTCCCCCGGTTTGATAAGAGCCTTTAAAACAGCCATGTTCGCAACAGTCCCGGAGGTCGGTCGCACATCGGCATAACTACAAGAAAAGAGTTTTTTTGCAAGCTCAACGGTTTTTTCTTCAACAAGGTCAAAGAATTTGCATCCTTCATAGTAACGGTTCCCAGGAGTGCCTTCCGCGTACCTTCCATGGAAATCGGAAATGAGCATTTCTCGGCATAACGGTGAGAGGACATTTTCACTAGCGATCATGGGAAGTGAGTGAGCGAAAAACTCGTTGTTTTTCATCGCTTGTTTTCTGATATATTCAACCTCATCGTACCATTTCATAGAATCCACCAAAGCTGTATCTTTGACTTCAATAAAAAGGTAATGGAAAGAAGCATCAGAGAGCGTACAGAATTATTTTTTCTTTTCCTCATGCATCTTAAAAAGAGACGGGAGATGAATCGTATAGGTCCCATCTTTTTGAATCACGATCGGTTCTTTCTCCAGCAGTCCTTTAAGGTCGATATGGTATTTACCCGGTTGTTCAACCCCGATTGTCTCCGGCGTATCAGAATGATCTGACTCTGCTTTGATTTTATCAATTATCGCCTTCCGTTGATCATCACTGATTGGTTCTCCGAGGTTAATCTCCTTTTCTGGTTTTTTTTGCTCAATCTGATCTTCAATCATCCTTCGGAGATCTTTTGGTTTCAGCGTTATCCATGCTGAGGTGCCTTTGAGTGTATCTTTATTTTTTTCGACGGCAAGCTCCATGATTTTCGTAGTAAGATCATGACCGATCTCCTTGCTCTTTACGTCTCGTTCTGTTTCAGTCAATGGCTGTTTCGTAAAAAAAAACCGATTACCTCCGCACCCTGGGCATCCTTTCAATAACTGCGAGGACCCTTCTTCGAAGACATGACCACATTTAAGACATTGATGGGGCATTAAATGACTCCTTTCCCAGGTATAATCGTCGTCTCGATCATGTCATTATCCTTATGAACCATCCTAAGGAGATGCGCTGGACCGATGACGGTCATACGTGGTTTCTTTATGACGCCAAACACCCGCTGGAAGAACCCAACTTTTTCGTTTTCGTATCCACCGATTTCAATACCTATGAAGGTATCATGGTTGATTTCTTTCATGGTATGTTCAATCAGTTGTGTTTGTTCTGTTGGAGTCAGACCGTGTTCTAAAACAAGGATTCTTCCTTCTTTAACCTCATTAAGGATATACTTGAGTTTATCTGAGGAGGAAAGATGCTCCAGTTTCTGGCGGGAAATCAGATTAAAGGCAATCCCGCTGTCTTTTTTCACCATTGTTGTTACCTCCTCTGTTTATGTCGTTTTTTTCCGAACTCTTTTACCATCATCGTATACAGATTCTCCGTGTTATACCCTGTTAGAGCGCTGATAGGAATCACCGGATGTTGGGGAAACGCGGATTTTAGCGTAGCAGGACTTGCGTTTTCTGCATCAATCTTGTTCGCTGCGATTAGAATAGGGAGATTTCGTGCCTCAAGGTTTCCAATAATGGTAACATTCACCTGGGTGAAAGGATCCTGCGTTGCATCCATGACCAGTACGACACCGTCAATGTCATCAAGCCATCGGATCGACTCAATAACACCTTCGGTTGCTTCTTTTGCACGCAAACGAGAATCATCCTTGGTCATTCCGTACATATTCATGAACTCCTTGTAATCGATTTTCGTTGCAATCCCAGGCGTATCCACAAGATCCATCGTCAAGGAAGACCCACCATTGTCAATTCGGATGTTGTTCTTCCATTTCGCTCGCCGTGTCTCATGAGGAACCTCAGAAACACTACCCATAATATCTCCAGTCCAATCCCGTAAAATCCGATTGGCAAGCGTGGTTTTTCCGACATTTGGCGGTCCATAGATTCCAATTTTAGCATGATTCTTTCCAAAAATCTTATGGATCATTTTTGAAAATCTACTTTCTCTTAATCTCTCGAGCAATCCCATCCCATTCATTCTCCAATACGTTTATCTAAATCCGGTAAATAGTATACAAATAATAGTTTATTAGTTTAGCGGCTCATGATTCTGTCACATGAATCACAATAAAATAATAACCCTTACGCAATGCTCCGGCACTAGATTTTTACTTATTGCCCACAACACCTCAGTTGAAACTATTAAAAATTCAGAAAATCATATTAACAACACTCAGACTATAAGGGTGGTGCAATAGATGATACGAACCACTATTCCGCAGTTTTTGTCACGCTTTGAGAAGCTCAACACTAAGACCGGTTACACCGTTTCTCTCAACCAGTTCTTTGATGGTTTTGCGAAGATGACTCCCGAAGCCTATTTCTCAGATGGTCGCAACTCAGAACAAGACCTCCACGAGTTCAAAGCCCATCTGAAAGCACGAGGACTTGCCCCAAAATCAGTTGAATCAAAGATTGGTGCAGTCTTCAGTTACTTCCTTGCCAATAGGGTTATCACCAGAGAACTCTGGAAGGAGTTAAACCTTCAGAACCAATCAAAAGTCCAGGATAGAGTCCCATCTGCAAAGGAACTCAAACAGATAATAATGCAGACGGACATTCGAGGGAAAGCATTGTTCCTCACATTAGCCTCTTCTGGAATGCGACTTGGTGACGCTCTGAGTATCCAGATGGATGATAGGTTCTTCGTTAACCTCCGAAAAAACCCTCCACGAATCTGGTTGCACTGCGAAAAGGTCAACACGGATTATTATGCGTTTATTACGGACGAGACACGAGATGCAATCCAGGGGTGGCTCAAATACCGCAATCAATGGATAAAGACTGCAGTCCGAAACTCCAATGGATACAAGACGGAGAACGGTCAGGATTATCGGTTATTCCCATTCTCTGGTTTCTCTGCAAACCGATTATGGAACCTTGCACTCCAGAAAGCAGGTCTCACCGTTATCGACAAAAGCACCCAGCAGGAAAGACGAACCCTCCATCTGCATACCCTACGGAAGTTCAATCGCACCGTTACGGGGCAGACTCTTTCACATGATATCAGCGAAGCACTGCTCTGTCACCTGACTGGATTAACGAAAACCTACTTCAGACCCGATGGAGATCAAGTGCTAGCGAAGGAATACGCAAGGGTTCATGACAAACTCAGAATACTCACCACAGCAGTACCCGATTGTGATACTACGAGCACGATTGACCAGCAAAACGACAAGATTGCCAGCCTCGAACGAATGGTTCAGAATATATTGAGACAAGTCCAACACGACCGTGAGACCTCAGAGCTACAAGCACAGGACCATGAATTAAATGAGAAGTATGCCAGAAGGGAACTATAATTTTTTCCTCTTTTTTTATTATTGTATTCGGTTTTAAATACAACACATTCTATTTTCGTTTATGCGTGAGTACTGTCCGTTTTGTTGCTACTTCCTCATCGTTAAACGAGGTAAAAACAAATCAGGAGAACAACGGTATTATTGCAAGCGGTGTAACAGATGGTTCACAGAAACCTCTGGCTCAATCTATCATTATAGACATCTTGAGAGAAAGGACATCTTGAAGATTTATCATTATATCATTCAGGGGAAATCCTATCTGGAAATCGCAAAGCTTACTGGATTTCATAAGGACACGATTAGAAAATTAGCAAGAGACACTTTAAAACCTGGCATACTCGATCATTTCGAGGCACCTAACTTGGATAGATACCGTTTGAGGTGTATCATTAAAAATCGAATAAGGAAACATAAGAAGAAAAAGTGATAGATTTACGGATACTTCGCCAACTATTTATACAATGAGAGACGTGCTTGACTTTAATCCTTCTTTTTTCAACACAGCTATCACACACGTATAGCGTATGCTCTGTCGGGAAAGGGGGAACGAACAATAGGC
>DATLAF010000071.1:0-6354 GCA_035527635.1 Thermoplasmatota archaeon
TATTTAGCGACAAACCCATCAACCTCGGGAAGACCACCCTGCAGGATGATGTAACCGTTATGCGGTTCTCTCTCTGTTATTTCCCCAGCGATTGGTGTGAGCATGATCTTTTTAACTTCCTCCAGGTTGCTTGTATGACCAAGTGTCCAGCACAGTTTCATATACGCAACCTCAGGCAACATATTCTGTGCAGGGACCACGCCGATCTTAATCAGATCCCGTCCCGTGTCATACACATACATCTGCACATACCCCCATAACGTCTGAACCGTCATATACACAGCGATTCCTTCTTCGATCGCACGTTGCAACGGGGCATACAAGGGTTTGTTTACATGGCCTAACCCGGTCCCTGCAATCACAATCCCTTTGTACTTATGATCCACGAGTGATTCGATCATGTCTGGCAACATATTTGGGTAATAATAGACAATCGCGACTTTCTCCTCAAAAGCGGTGTCGATGATGACGTCTCTATCTTTTCTCCGTTTATTGTAATCTTTCCGCAGGTACCTGAATTCCGTTGGGGTCACGGTCGCTAGAGGAATATCTCCGATGGTCCGGAACGTGCTGCGGTAGCTGCTGTGCATTTTCCGCACGCGAGTCCCCCGATGAAGCAGGTTATATTGGTCGCTTGTCGGTCCAAACATGCACACCATCACCTCAGCGATATCGCAATACGCTGCAGTCTGGGTCGCGTTGATGAGGTTTAACGCTGCATCGCTTGACGGCCGATCTGAGGACCTCTGTGAACCGACTAATACAATAGGCACTGGTGGTTTCTGTACCATAAATGACAGGATTGCTCCTGTGTGATGCATGGTATCGGTCCCATGGCCAATCATGATTCCATCGACGCCACGTTCAATTTCCCTGCCAATGGCTTTTGCTGTTGTGATGTACTGCTCTGGCCCCATGTTTTCACTAAAAATACCGTACAACTTTTCTGTCTTTAGATTGCAAATTCCTGCAAGCTCTGGGACTGCACCGTACAACTCACCAGGTGAAAACGCAGGGATCACTGCCCCGGTGCGGTAATCAAGCCTTGACGCAATCGTTCCACCTGTTCCAAACAAAGTCACATTTGGTTTTTTTGCATCTTTTGGAAATTCTGATTCAGGTATCTTATAATGGCCTTCCTTATAACCGATTTCTTGTATAGACTCGATAGAATCTATCTTTATACCAACGTTATAGCCGTTATGCATCTTAAGAACAATATGTTGATCGTCTTCTGTTTCTGCTCGGGGAAGAATGATGCCGCTGAAGGTGCCTCTTGCTGAGGTGATGATGGCATCGCTCCAGACCTTGACGCCTAGTTCGATGAGTTTGTTTTTTGCTGCCCCGCGATATCCCTTGTACATCTCTTCATTTACCATTAGTATCACCAAGTTTGCGCTGAACAATGATAAAAGGAAAGGACTATAAAGAAATATAGTTCCAGCTTTTGTTTAAAAAAAATAAGCATTATTATGGAAAGAGACGTAATATTTAGATAGAAGTGACGTATTTGACCCCCTAGAATGCCTAATGACCTTGTAGAAAACGACACCTACTATCAAAAGTTAGGTTTACGATGTGGTTTGGAGATTCATCAACAGTTGTTGACCCAGAAAAAATTATTCTGCCGATGTCATGCAGTACTCCATAGGGACGAGCCAACTGCATTCATTCTACGGCATATGCGTCCGACGCTTTCAGAGCTTGGTGAATATGATGGGACTGCGTTAATGGAGTTTAAGACAAAAAAGAACGTTATCTATCAATTGTACAATGACACGGTGTGTACCTATGAGATGGATGACACCCCTCCCTTCCATCTGAATCATCAAGCCCTGGAGATTGCTCTTGAGATCGCAATGTTACTCAATTACAGTATTGTCGATGAGATTCACATCAGCAGAAAACAATATCTTGATGGAAGCATACCAACTGGTTTTCAAAGAACCGGGATTGTCGGTGTCGAAGGATGGATCCCCTACAAAAACAGAAAAATTCGCCTGATTCAACTTGGATTAGAAGAAGATGCATGCCGTGAGATCAGCGACGTAGGGCATCAGATTATTTTTAAAACCGATCGGTTAAGTATCCCGCTGGTGGAGGTCGTGACCCACCCTGATATACAGACCCCCATGGAAGCTGGCGAGGTCGCTAGACTCATCGGACGACTGCTTCGATCGACAGGCAAAGTACGCCGTGGGCTCGGCAGCGTCCGCCAGGACATCAATGTTAGTATACAGGGGAGCACCCGGATTGAGCTTAAAGGAGTCTCAAAACTTCAGTATATCCCCAAGGCTGTGGCTCATGAGGCACGGCGACAAAAAGCGCTTCTTGATATCCGTGATGAGCTACGACTCCGCGGCATCACAGAAAAAACATTTCAGAATCAACAGAAGGATATCACCTCCTTATTGAAACATACGCGATGCAGAAGACTTAAGGAGGTCATGAAGAACAAAGGGAAAATACATGGTATTGTATTGCATGGTTTTGCCGGTATTTTTGACATGCCCACACAACAAGGGAAGACATTTGGTGATGAGATTGCAGGTCGGGTGCGAGTTATCGCCTGTCTTGATGTCATGCCAAATATTGTCTCAACTGCGCATTTTCGAACGTTCGGTCTAAGCCAGAAGGAAATAACATCGTTAGTAACACTGTTTGATACAAAACCGACCGATACGATTGTTCTTGTCTGGGGCTGTGAGGATGACGTAAAAACCGCGGTAAAAGAAATTAAAATACGGGCGGTGGAGGCAACGATTGGGGTCCCCTCTGAGACTAGGCAGGTTTTTTCTGATGGGACCAATGATTTTGAACGGATTTTACCAGGACCAAACAGGATGTATCCTGATACAGATACTCCGCCGACACCGATATCTGAGAAATCCTTAGAGAACATAAAGAAGGGAATGCCAGAACCCCTCTGGGAATGTGAAAAAAGACTACAGGCTCTTGGTCTTTCACAATCCTTGGTCACATCTTTAAGTATCTCAAAAAATTTAAAACTGTTTGATAGGATCATTGACACGTTGAAGGTAAATCCGATACTTGTTGCGGTGACGTTGGAGGAGACACTGAAAGGGTTGCAAAGAAAAGGGAAACCTATCCAGGTACTTTCAGATGAGACCTTGTATCAGGTTTTTAAAATGCTTAGTGAGAAGAAATGTAGCAAGGAAGCGCTCCCCACTCTTCTTGCGTTCTTAGCGGACAATGCCGGCAAGATGGTAGAAGAGGCATTGAGAGAATTAAACATTACGCCTCTCTCATTAGCAGAGCTTAGCGGTGTTGTTGACACAGTTGTGGCGAAGTGTTCAAATCCTCAACAGGTCGAATGCTCGTTTAAAAGGATCATGGGTGATGTCATGAAGGTCGCTCGAAATAGGATTGATGGTAAAATAGTTAGTGATGTTGTGAAAATCAAGTTGGGTGTTGCCCGTTAAGCTCTCTGTAGTACTCTCACACTACAACGGTTTAATCTAGTATTTATAAAAAAAAAGGGCCGGGAGGGGGGTATTATTTAACCCCAAGTACGAAAAACAGCAGGACATTTAGAAATTTAATCCTTCAATTTGGTTGACAATCCCATATCAGGTAATCGCAGTTACTAGGGGTATGGAAGAATCTAGATGCCTTTTTAAGACGACATGACACGTAATTAAAAAAATATCCAAAAGAAATTGGTCGTGATGGCTGGAGAAAATAATGACCGGGGAGTTATTTCTTATTAGAAAAAATAACGGTTCGAAGGGAACATTTTTAGGTATTCTTCCGTTTCCCTTTCGATTACTGTGAAACGTGCAATTGTCTATCATGAAGATTATAACAAATACGATCTCGGTACAGATCATCCGCTCATCGGTGATAAACCAAAGAATGCTATGTCTTTTTTAAAGGAAAAAAACATACTTTCTGAGTTTCAAATTTTCACTCCGAAACAAGCCACAGAAGCAGACTTGCTCAAAGTTCATGAGCCTGTGTATGTGGATCATGTAAAAAAACTCAGTCAGACCGGTGGATGGCTTTCAGAAGATACACCTGCCCCAAAAGGGATTTTTGAAATCGCAAGTCTGGCCACTGGCGGAAGTATGTATGCAGGTGAAAAACTCTTTGAAGGATATGAGATGGCGGTAAACCCGCTTGGTGGTTTTCACCATGCAAGCAAGGATCATTCCTCCGGGTTTTGTTTCTTTAACGACATTGCTATCACAATTGAATACCTCAGACAGAAACACAAATTGAAACGATTCATGATCATTGACCTTGATGTCCATCACGGAAACGGCACCCAGGATATCTATATCGATGATAAAACAGTCTTGAACCTGTCGTTTCATCAAGATGGACAAACCTTATACCCTGGTACAGGAAGAGTCGAAACCATTGGTCGAGAAGATACAGCAGGGTATACAGTCAATCTCCCGTTTCCTCCAGGCACAGGTGGGGCAAGTTATGTACAAGCATTTGAAGAAATCGTCCCACCAATCACCAGACAGTTCAAACCAGAAATCATCCTCTATCAATCCGGTGTTGATACCCATCATGCAGACCCACTTGCAGACCTAAACCTTACCTATCAGACCTATTATTATCTGGCAAAACATGTTGCAGAACTCTCCCAGGAAACGTGCCAGAAACTTCTCGTTCTGCTAGGCGGGGGGTATAATAGTATGACCTGCATTAAATCATACTATAATATTTTCTGTGGATTGCTTGGGAAAGAGGATTTCTTAAAAGAAGAGGAAATACCAGATACCGACCCAAAAGAGGTTCAAAACAACGTTCAAAAACTAAAGCAGTATCTCACCGATTATTGGAGGTTTTAACCACTCCTTTACGGATAACCAAATATTTATCTATCACTCCTGAATACCGGTAAGTTGGTCTCTGACTCAATATATGAAAAAAAATGAGATTTTCCTCTCATGAGGTGTTTTTCATGACCAAACAACAAACCATGATGGAAACAAAAAACGACAAGAAAAAAACCGTAATGAAAAGTATTGATGGAAACACAGCTGCTGCCCATATCGCCTATGCATTTAGTGATGTTGCTGCTATCTACCCTATCACCCCCTCCTCCTCGATGGGTGAGGAAGTCGATGCGTGGGCTGCCTATGGACGAAAAAACATTTTTGGCCAAGTTCTCAAAGTATCAGAGATGCAATCTGAAGGGGGAGCTGCTGGTGCGGTACATGGCGCACTCAGTGCTGGTGCTTGTGCGACGACATTTACTGCCTCTCAGGGTTTACTTCTCATGATCCCTAATATGTATAAGATTGCTGGGGAACTGATGCCCTGTGTTTTCCACGTGAGCGGTCGTGCTATTGCAGGACAAGCGCTTTCGATTTTTGGTGACCATCAGGATGTGATGGCGACGCGGGCAACCGGCTTTGCGATTCTCTCTTCAAATTCTGTTCAGGAGGTAATGGACCTTGCCTTAGTCGCACACCTTTCTACACTTCGTGCAAGCATTCCATTTTTACATTTCTTCGATGGCTTCCGCACATCCCATGAAATCCAGAAGATCGAGATGATTGATTATGAAGACATTAAGAACCTCGTGAACTGGGATGCGGTAAAAAAACACCGACAACGTGCGTTAAACCCGGAACATCCCCATCAACGAGGTACTGCACAGAACCCTGATATTTATTTCCAGGTGACTGAGGCGGCTAATACCTTTTACCAGAAAATCCCTAGTATTGTTGAAGAAGAAATGAGAAAGGTAGCAGATTTAACCGGTCGAACATATCATCTGTTTGATTACGTTGGTGCATCTGATGCTGATCGCGTGGTAGTGATGATGGGATCAGGTTGTGAGATCGTCGAGGAAACCGTAGGGTACCTCAATAAAAAAGGTGAGAAGGTTGGATTAATTAAAGTGAGGTTATACCGACCGTTTTCTGCTGATCATTTCATCAACCTTTTACCCAAAACAGTCAAGAAAATAGCGGTTCTTGATCGAACAAAGGAATCAACCGCGTTCGGAGAGCCATTGTATCTAGATGTTTGTAGTGTACTTCATGACCGAAATATCACTCTCAATGTTGTTGGAGGTCGGTATGGACTCGGCTCAAAGGATTTCACTCCCACCATGGCAAAAGCTGTGTTTGATAATCTGAAGCTATCCTCCCCAAAGAATCATTTTACCGTTGGTATCCAAGACGATGTCACGAACATGTCTCTCCAGTTAGGGGAACAGATTGATACGGTACCACAAGGTTTGATTCGCTGTAAATTCTGGGGGATCGGAGGCGATGGAACCGTTGGTGCGAATAAAGATGCGATAAAAATCATCGGGGATAACACGAATATGTACGTCCAAGGTTATTTCGCATACGATTCGAAGAA
>DATLAF010000072.1:0-7012 GCA_035527635.1 Thermoplasmatota archaeon
AGCAACATTGGATATAAGTTTTTTCCACTTAATAGTCCCTTCAGGATTCACTGCGACAATACAGATCCCTGCGCTGACATAAATCGTGCCATCTGCAGAAATCGCTGGTGATGTCCCATACACGTCTCCGCCGACATCAACCATCCATTTCAAAGTACCATTCGGGTAGAACGTCCGTAAAACCTCAGTCCCCACATACAACGTCCCATCGGAAGAAACTGCTGCAGATGCAGCAGCAACATCATCACCAGTACTTACTTTCCAAATCAATGTTCCATCTGGATGTAATGCATACAGATATCCATCGAACGAGGGAACATAGATTGTGCCATCTGGTGCGATGGAAGGATGCCCTTTGATAACCCCGCCGGTAAGATATCGCCAGCGTAGCGTACCATTTGGATAGATAGCATAGAAGTAATTATCACCTGAACCAATGTAAATAGTACCATCCTCACCGATGGCAGGATCTGAGGTCGCTTTATCCCCTACATTGGAATGCCATTTTTCGGTTCCATCAGGGTTTATCGCATAAAGAATACCACTAGAATGACCAAGATAAATCGTTCCATCATCATCAATCGCTGGAGAAGAATGAAACTCCCCGCTATGGTATATCTGCCATTGCAAAGATCCGTTCTGGTTAAGAGCAGAGAGACGTCCATTCCAGTCGCCAACGTAGATGGTTCCATCATCAGCAATAGCTGGTGTAGACCATATTATTCCAGCTGCGGGTGTCTTATAATACCATTTCATCGTACCATTGGGATACAATGCGTAGAGCTTATGATCTTCTCCCATGGTTCCAAAATAAATAATCCCGTTTTTATCTACAACAGCGCCGGATTCAATCGTTCCTGCATCTTGTATGGTTTTATATCGCCATTTCTCCGTACCAGGGTTGTCTGCGGTGCTGATAAGACTCTGACTAGTATGATATGTATCATGGCAACTCATCGGCCATGAGGAGTTCATTAGACCACCATTAGTAGAACTCAATGTTTTCTTAATGTTCACATCATCGCTTAATTCTCGGTTTTGAATATCAGACCAAGTAGATTTGATGATACTATTTGAAACATCAGCATGGACAGACCAATCAGTCATATATTGATAATCATCATCTTGAACAGAAGCAGAATCCTCGCCCCTATGTACATCAGATGCTCCATGAATGAACGGTACTATTGAAACCAGAAACAACAGCACAATACCAACAGCCAGTCCTTTCCGAAGCAACATCTATTCCCCTCTATGAAAATAATCCATCCTGAGATATTTAAACCTATGGAGCACATTCGCACTTCAGGTAAGTAAGGTATCCCCATTATTATATATATAATACGGAATTCAGGATTCCCCTCCGAGAAGAATTCTGTCTGTTCATTTTTAGAGGCTGTTTCTCGGAGGAAAAGTGTTCATTTTCCAGCTATTGATTAAATCCAAACAGATATCTGAGTATCGGGAAGGCATTTGGGAATTGTTCTATTAACTTCATCCAGTATTGCATGATTGGTGATGGATACGAATATGGCATAGTAACCGATAGTTGTCCCCAGTCGCTTTCAGCACTATAGATATCTTTTGCCTTGGTTTTGATCGTATAGGTTCCCTTTTTAGACCAGGTATGTGATTTGGTTATTTCGTCTCCTGAGAGATAGGGTCCGATCCACCCACTATTTGTATTATCCCCCCAGTCAATAAAGTAGTACGTCGTATGACCTTCGGGGTCTGTTGTACTAAAGTTGTAATCATATGCTGTCCCTGCTGTGCCACTTGCTGGGCCATCAATAGTTGGTGTATTCGGTGTCCCATCTAATCCATAGGTGATAAAACAAAAATCTAAGTTTGGGTATTCTGGTGGGAAATCCAATAAATACCACGTCGCTCCAGAGTCAGGTGATTCCCATGCTGCACCACCCGGGTAGACATCATTTATATTAAGTAACCAGCAGTAATTATCATAAATCGAACCACCGCTTGTATGACAGATAATGTAGTAGGTATTGTCAGGGATAACTGTAATATCGGGAAGATCAAACTCAACCCATGCTCCAGAGGTAGGAATTTCACTTGCATTTTTTGAAAGTGTGGCCAAATTGCCGCCTGTTAAAGAAGCTCGGATATGTACGGTAAGGGTAACCCCGCTAGGAGGCGTTCCGCTTTTGAAAAAATAGACCGTGACCTTTGTAAGTCTCTCTAATGTGGGTGTAAACCCTTGAGCTAACCAAACGGGGGGGTAGACCATAGCACCCTTTGCACAATGTGTTAATTGTTGTTGATCAATTACCTCCACGGGGCTATTCATATTTGTCATGATAATTGGTTCTTTTGGTATCATCCCAGAATCTTTGATTTCCCTATTAACCAACCAGATATCAGACAGTTTTTCAGAAGCATTGATTTTTATATTTTTTAAGGAATCATCAGATGTCCCAACTACGGAAACCGCAGTTGCAACCACCAGCGCGCAAAATACAATACTTACTGTTATCTTGTTCATTTTTTTCCTCCAATATTATTCATATACCTCATATCGTATTTAAAGATTTTTTATCATTTTTATGTTCAATTTTATCATTTGAGAAACAACCAAAAGAACACAATGAAACCCTCCGCTGATTTCTGTACTCTCTCGCTGTTTGATGCCTCAACCCAAACATCTATTTTCAAAGGCCCCAGTCCAAAAACCGATGGTAGGGGTACTACAAGTTCCTGATTCACTGATAGTACCTCTGATGAAAAGGGTTCCTGTTTGTCTATCAAACGCAAAATCCCACCAGTAATATTGATTTGACCCGTGACCTGTTCTGCGTCTGCATCACCAGTATTTGTAACAATGACCTTTTTGTTTTGTATATCTATAGAAAGCATAGGTGCCCCTGAGGTGGGATTGACGTTTGCCGTAGCTATAGCATAAGGCGTAGCCCCAACAGATTGATAACCGTTGGACAAGAACGTACCAGCACCGGTCCCAAGCAGAATACAGACCGTATCCTCATCTGATATCGCAACCGCTAAATCTTGCACCGAATCACGATTCAGATCAACCGAGGCTAACCCATATGGCATTATCCCGATGAAAATCTCCTGGAGAAAATCAAAACCACCACTGCCATCATTGATAAATATCATGAGGGTGCCATCAATAAAATTTGTTACCGCAATATCTAAAAAGTTATCATCATCAAAATAATCTGTAACAATTCCCAGTGTCCCTAAACCAGCCATATACTCAAACTGGCTTGTAAATCCACCAGCTCCATCATTTAACAAGACCTTGATACTGCCCACAGCATACTGATCATAATTCGTGACAACAATATCTGTTGATTCATCATTATTGACATCGCCACAAGTAATTTGATAGGGATAGACACCGACAGTATAGGTATCATAATTGGGAAATGAGCCTGACCCATCACCGAAAAGAACGAACACCTTTTGCATCGGATACTGTGTAACCGCAATATCCAGATGGGTATCATTATCAAAATCAGCAACAACAATATCTGTCAACACCCACTCACCAAAAAAATCAGTTCTATCCCCAAATCCACCACTACCATCACCAAACAATATCGTGATACTATTTGTATCCTCAGCATTACATGAAATAATATCTAAAAAACCATCTTCATTGAAATCATCACTATCGATAGCTGTTACACCCGTACCAACAGAATAATTTATTGAATCTGAAAAGCCACCAAAACCATCATTAATACAAACTGTGACTTCAGCATCCCAATAACTGGTAACAGCGACATCAATGGAATCATCACCATTGAAATCCTCAGCGATCACATCTGCCTGCCCCTCACCTTTGGGATAATTCTCTTGTTGGGGAAATCCTCCTGCACCATCACCATATAACACTGTTATATTATCATAACCAGCAACAATCAGGTCCTCCTTGCTATCAATACTAACGGTATGTTGTTGATTGGTTATCACATTGTTGTGATTTGTTCCAGATGCATTCAATATCATATTGTTAGCGAATGGTATTATGAAAAGAAGCATTAAACCGAATGTCAAGATTTTTGTATGCATAATAGTATTCCTCCACGGTTAATATATATGTACTGCTATTTAAAGATAGATTATCGAATTGTTATTTGATTCGCACATAATCTAAGGACATGTTTTTTTAGGAGAATATTGTTATAAAATTATAGAAAGGAGGAAAAGCAAAAGAAAATCCACTGATTTTACGTTCCTCCAGCTATATATTTAAATACACGATCCTCATTATAATTCTGTAAGGGGGAATGAACCATTATGAAGAAAGGAACATTTTACGTCCTTGTTTGTATACTAACGATAATAAGCATGATAATTCCGGTATCGGGAACAACATCATCAGAAAAGACATCTCAACCCCTGACAACCGGAAATATCTTATACGTCGGCGGCTCAGGTCCGGGGAATTATTCAACGATTCAGGGTGCAATTAATGCTGCAAATGATGGAGACACCGTGTTTGTGTATGATGACTCCTCACCATATAATGAGAACTTAATAATCACTAAATCCATAATGTTACTTGGGGAAAACAAATTAACGACCGTTATTCATGGTGATGGGTATTACTATTATCAAGTTATCTCTGTCACAGGACAGAATATCGTTATTTCAGATTTTACTATTGGAAATGGTGCTATTGGTGTGCTTTGTGAAGTGAACAACAGTCGAATTTCTAATTTGATTATTGAAAATACAGGATGTGCTATATATCTATGGAAATCATCACAAAATACTATTTCGGATAATCGTATGGTTTCCCCCTCTGTATACAGTATTTACGTGTATGACCATTCGACTAAAAACATAATTGTCAATAATTCACTTCTTGGTTCATCAACAAATGGGATTAATCTGTATGGAAGTTGTGATAATAATCGTATCGAAAAAAACTCAATTGAAAATAAAGAAAATGGTATTGTTATCGAATGGTCTTTCTTTAATGTGATCCGAAATAATAATTTCATCAATAACACTAAACAAGCATATTTTGAGAATAGTTCATTGAATCTCTTTTTGAGAAATTATTGGAGTGATTGGGCGGTGAAAAAACCACGACCAATTGAAGGAATTCGATATGGATATTTTCTGCAGAAGAGCCGTGCATGGACGACATATGATTTTCGCCCTGTCCAAGAACCCTTTGCTATTCCAGATATGAGTTGATAGATAATTATTATCCATCTATCTTTATAATACCGGTAATCTGGTGTTCAAATCCCTTCCCCTGCACGTTTACCCTTATTACAGGAGAAAATCCATGATTTTTATCATTATCTTTAGATGATATTGAACACTTGTTACCAGACTAGAGTTAAATTTAAATACTAAGAGCTGACTCTGAAAAAATACCATTTTTCCTGGTTTTTTCCCAGGGGGCTTTTACCCTATACACCGTAATCCCTTCGGCGGCTCTCTTACTTTGTCTCGTCTGTCGAATTTCTAGAAAATTACATTGCTACAATTATAAAATGTAAACGTGACAGCCATGATTTTACCCTTTTGGTCGGAGTGGAAAAAAATCAATATTATCTTTAGAAAGAGGATTATTGAACATTAATTCTGATTTTCATATTTTCCTCAGTAATCTCTACTTTTTGAGGAAAATTGCTGAAGAATCCTTCAAAAAATGTTTTGATAAACCGTACTGATTCGCAAGTAGCGAGAATAAGTGTGTAACTGTTTTTTGAATCTACCTTTAAGCTGTACCAGTTTGTTTTTTCTATATAATGTAAAATTTGTTGGACATCTCTGATTCCTTTATCAAAATATTCTTTCCGATGAAAATCTCCTGTTTTACGGATATCATCCCAGAATTTTTTCGATCCTTCACCGATTTCAATAAAGATAGATTTCCAATGCGCAATATCAAGAATGAGATGCTCATTATCTCCAAGATAATCAACATACGTTAATATGCTTTCAACTGAGACTTTTTCAGCCGGTTCCTCAATAATACTCATCCAATGAAGAGCTCTTCTGATAACATCCGCTTGTGTTGTATCATATTTTGTTTGATATTTCTGTATGATGGCAAGTGATTTATCATTTAATGAAACGCTCAATCTATCCATGCTAACCGTTGTAGCCTGTCATTCACTTCGATTATATAATCTTATGTAACCGAAATGATTAAAAATTAATATAATAATATATTAATGATTAACTACTACTCAACGGTAATCTTTGTTCGCACATAGCCTTTTAATTAACCTGATTTTCTCAGACTTTAAAAATTGTTTAACAGTTTAACATGGAAGGATGACTATGACAAAAGGAAAAACAAAAGCTCATTTTGTTGGAGTACGTTTAACCGAAGAACAGAAAAAAGCGTTATACACATTACAAAAAACCTCTGATTTGAGTAAAACAGATATCCTTCTCAGGGGACTTGAAATTCTTTCAGAATACTATGCACTTGGCCTTGATCAACCCCCGTTGAACACAGAACTGAAAAAACTTGAAGAAGAGGCAATCCAACATCTCCAGGCACTCAAGCAAATCAAACGAAGAGAAGAATCTGTAAAACACATGATTCAAGAACTCCGAGAAATAGACGAAATCATTGATGACTACGATGGGGAGAAAAGCGCCCTGATACAAATTCTTTTAAAAATCCAGGAGAAAAATCATTGGCTTCCAAAACCAGCTTTGCTATGGGTATCCGAGCGGTTAAACATCCCGATGTCTCAGATACTACATATCGCAACGTTTTACAAATCATTTAGTCTTGAACCCCGCGGGGAACATCTTGTCCGTGTATGCTTGGGAACCGCTTGTCATGTTCGCAACGGGCGAAAAGTCCTGGAGGCTGCTGAACAATACCTTGGTATTCGATCAGGGGAAACGACCCCGGACATGAAGTTCACGCTAGAAAGCGTCAATTGTCTGGGCTGTTGTGCACTGGGACCTGTGATGATTGTAGATAATGAATATCATGGCAAATTAACGTCTTCACAGGTTTCTGATATTTTGTCCAGTTATC
>DATLAF010000073.1:0-19532 GCA_035527635.1 Thermoplasmatota archaeon
GTTTCATTTAAATAACTTTTGAGTTAGGTATGGATAAGGTATGACGATTTACTGTTACGTTTGATTATCGTTCTATTATTTTATAGTTTTATATTACTATCATTGTTTACGCCTTACGACTATTGACATTAAAGCATTCAATATGGTTTAGTATTATGTTGATGTCTTCTCTACGTGTTATCGTCTCTATCATTGATTCTCATTATCAATCTTTACTTATGCGAATTATCCTTTACAAAGGGATGTGATATTGCATATGCGTTACTATTCAATGTCTTTACATTATACTTTACTTTTGATTATTGTTATCGTTTGCATCATCGTATCCTATTAGACATCTTCTGACTATAGGTATTCGTAATACCTTATTGCCTTGTGTATATACCATCCACCCATCGCCTAATGATCTCACCGTCATCTACCCACTCATCGTCTACTCATCGACTCTTAAAAGGATTTGAGAACCTCATTAGGCCTTCAGTTGACGGTCTGCAGGTCAGGTCAGTGCTGATGTAACTATCTCTTAAAACTCTTTTAAGAGTTAAATAACTCTTTATTACCTTGTGATTACCTATTCTATCTTTTAGTTCTAGATATCTTTTAAAACCCACTATTGACCTGCGAGAAAAAAGTAAAAGTGTAATGTTTTTACGAATTGATATTGTCATTGAGCTTAAGTATTTCTCTAGTAAAACAGAGTAATAACGTTGAAAACAATACGAACTACAATCGTTCAATACATTTTACTCATTGAATGTTCCTGGTGTGAATTACGCGCACCTTCTAAAGAACTTTGTGAGTGGTGGTTGAGAGAGCAGTTTCTAAAACTCCAAAAACACTACAGTGACGGGACAACAAATGAGATGTTGCAACTGTCACACGCTCACAACTATACTACTCAATGTATTGTCTGATACCATATAATCACAAGATTTGAACAAAAAGTAACATTTCAACGCGATATGGTAGACCGCTTTACCTTACTCTCATGTCAAAATATATGGCAATTGTAAAAAAGATGCTGAATCAATGAGTTTTGAGACAAAACAGTGCGTAAACATCAATGAATTCTGCCAAAAAATACTTAAAAATTCAATTGTGCATCATCAAGAACTACAATTCTCATGTAAATTATATGTAACCTCTGACATAAACAGTTTTATCCGTAATAATGGCCACTTGGTTCTTTGTCCTCGTCGCTCCCTTCTTGGTGTTTTACATCAAGTACATCAATAGCAAGGATCGCATGCAAAGGGACGATGCGTAGTTTTTCTCCGGTGGATTCAGGCATCGTGCGTAGTTCAATGACGAGGCCTGCTTCTTCGATTCCTATCGTAGCATATCCTCTGAAAATTCCTTCGGTTTCTAAGGAACTATCTCGTCCGCCTATTGAGATAATCTTATATCGTGATCCATCTATCAGTTTCCAGTCTTCCTTTTTATCCATGTCTTCACTTCCTTTTTACTTCGATGAGTCTTTGAAGATGTTCGACGGTCTTGCCGTAATTCTCAACTGCTACTTTAATGTGTGCTTCAACGAAATTCCATGCTTTTTCAAAATTTCCATATCGCAATCTATAGGCCTTTTTCTGTTGTTTGGAAACCTCATCAAAAACCGAAACTTCTTCAAGGATATCAAATCCCTTTAACTTGTTTAGATGCCTATATACAGTTGGTCGTGATGTCTTTAATGTCGCTGCGATATCATCAACAAACCACGCCTTTGTTGGATGTTTCAGGAAAAAATCTGCAAATATTTTATAAGGAATCATAGGATCAGAACCTTTCGAAAGATATCCTATTTGTTCAAAGAACATCTTTGCTGCAGTATCAAAATCCGCTTCACCAGTTAATGGTGTATTACTGACAATTTGCATTTCGAACGTCATAGGTACGACCTCGACAATCCTGAATACAGTCTTCAATTAATAACGTTTCTTTAACATAGAAAAGGAAAAAAAATTATAGGGTAGTGCAATAAGCGTTAATTTAGAGAATCGGTAGATAATTTTCTAGTTCCCATTTTGTTACATGTAATCTGTATGCATCCCATTCTTTTCGCTTTACATGCAGGAGATTTTCGAATACGTGATCTCCAAGTGTTTCTCTGACTAATTCACTTTTACTCATTAACGCCAATGCATGCCCAAGACTTTCCGGGAGTTGTTCGATTCCATATTGTTGACGTTCTTCTTCAGATAATGCATAGATATTTTTTTCGACAGGGGCTGGTGCCTCAAGTTTGTCTTTGATTCCCCTCAGTCCCGCGGCAAGCATTAATGAAAATGCGAGATAGGGATTACAGGAGACATCAGGATTTCTTAGCTCGCAACGTGCGCTTTTTCCTCGTTTTGAGGGGATCCGTATAAGAGCACTGCGGTTTCGGTTCGCCCAAGCGATATAAGTTGGTGCCTCATATCCAGGAACAAGTCGTTTATAAGAATTCACCGTTTGATTTAGAACACCAGAGAGTTCTTTTATATATTTTAAGAGACCAGCGATATAATGATAGGCAACTGGGCTTAACCCGTTGGTATCATTCGAATCAGAGAACGCATTTGAACCATCAAGTGTAAAGAGCGATTGATGGGTATGCATCCCAGAGCCACATTGACCAAAGAGAGGTTTTGGCATAAAAGACGCATGTAAATTATGTTTGGTGGCAATTACCTTCGTAATATATTTCAGAGTAATTACACGATCTGCGGTTGTGATTGCATCTGCGTAATAAAAATTAATCTCTTGCTGGCCATCAGCGCATTCATGATGAGCGGTATATGGTTGGATTCCAACCTGTTCTAATGCTAAAGTGATATCTGCCCGAACACCCTCTGCAAGATCGCGATGTGATAAATCAAAATACCCTGCAGTATCATTGGGTATAACTGTTGAGTTGTCGCCATCTTTTTTAAATAAAAAGAATTCACATTCAGGACCAGTATTGAAAATATAACCAAGTTTCTCTGCTTTCTGCATCATTTTTTCTAAAATGTATTTTACATCACCCTCAAACCGTTTCCCATTTGGTTCGAAAATATCACAGTTAAGTTTTGCAGTTTTTCTTTGTTCTACATTTTCTGGAAGGATTACAAAACTTGAAGGGTCTGGTTTTGCAATTTTATCTGATTCCTCAATGGTAGCATATCCAGCAATTGAAGAGGCATCAAAAGGCACACCATCATCTATTGCTGACTCTAACCCACTTACGGGGATGATAATGTTTTTTGGCATTCCTAGAATATCAATAAACTGTAATCGAACAAATAGAACCTTTTCATTTCGAACCGATGCTAAAATCGATTCTTTATTCCACGATTCCATTACGTATGTCCCTAACATGTCCTCACCTTATTCAATATCCTTTTGTTTGGACAAAAATATATCATTTTTTTCCCGGAGTCTGTATAAAGATAGTGTATTAATAGCTTGTTGATTATGGCAATGGCAAGAATATAAAAAACAGTTTTTTTCCTTAAAAACTTCTGTGTTTTATTCATTAGAGTTTTTCTGAGATTGTTATTCAAACCTGTGAAAAAATAATAACTTCTAGCAGTTTCAGTTTAACACTTCTTATGTAAAGTTATCTCCTTTTTAAAAGAGTTACGTCTCTTTTTTTAGGAAATTTATTTACAATTACACACCGGTAGGTTTAATAAAGAGATATTCATTAATTAATGATATAATATCATTAAAAAAAAATAATTCGAAGGGGATTAAAAAATGAAGAAAGAAATAAATAAAATAATGATAGGCCTAATTATATGCAGTTTATTTATTCCTACTGCATTAAGCGCTAATGGGAATAACGTGTTTTTTCCAAAAAATACAGAAATTATCAATGAACGGGTTATTTCTGTACCTTATTCCTCGATTATAATTAAGCTTTGGGATCAAAAACTAAATACCGGTGAAATTGTACCGTTTTATTCAATAAGCCTAGACGGAGGAAAAACCGTTGTCAGAACCGTTCAACCATCTTATGAACTTGGATTGAGATATGCTAACTTTGATCCAATGAAAGGAGAACCCTTTATTACACCTATTTTAAAAGCAAAGGACGATACACATTTATATATTGTTCAATTTTATACTCAACCACTTCAAGAGTTCAATGATGCAATCATTGCATGTGGCGGCCAAGTTCGTCATTATATCGCTGAATATGCCTATCTTGTCGAGATGAGTGCATCGGTACGACCTTTGGTTGAAGCACTCCCTTATGTTCGTTGGGTTGGAGCATATCATCCCGCCTATCGACTTGAAGAATTTATGCTAGATAACCTAGAAAGCGCTTATCAAGTATACCCTCTACAAAGATACAACATCCAAGTGTTAACTCCTGAACAAAAGAGCATCATTGCAGGACGCGCCAAAGAACTTGGCGGTATAGTCAATAACGCGGATGCAGGAAAGGTACTCATCGAAGCAACACTGACGCCAGACCAACTCTTTGAGGTTATTCGATGGGATGAAATCAACTTTATCGACCGTTGGAGTCCGCTCGAACCGGATATGGATATTGCTCGTGAGATCGGTGGTGCTAATTATATCGAAACCGTCGCTGGGTACAACGGTTCCGGTGTCCGAGGGGAAGTCTTTGATGCAGGGTTTAATCTCGCCCATGTAGATTTCCAACACCATCCATTAATTCAACATGGGACGGTGGGTAGTAATTCTCACGGTGCATCCACTTCCGGCATCTGCTTTGCAGATGGAACGGGAAACCCAAAAGGTAGAGGATTACTGCCTTACGGGCAGGGGATTGTCGGGGACTATAATTACATAGGTTTGGAGGGTACGAGCCGATATACACATACAGCAGAACAAGTACAGGACCCCTATTACTGCGTTTTCGAGACAGCAAGTGTCGGTAGTTCTCAGACGACACAATATACTACCATATCTGCTGATACCGATGACGCCCTTTTTGATTTCGACATCATTCACTGCCAATCACAAAGTAATCTTGGTACTCAAAGCTCACGACCACAAGCCTGGGCGAAAAACATCGTTTCTGGTGGGGGTGTGTACCATTATGATACTCTCCCTAAAAATGATGATCAATGGAATCATGGGGCAAGCATTGGACCTGCTACTGACGGAAGGATCAAACCAGATTTTTGTAGCTTCTATGATGCTATATTTACAACAACCTCAGGAAGCACAACTGCATATACCTCTAACTTTGGTGGTACGAGTGGCGCAACACCGATAATTGCAGGATATTTCGGCCTTTTCTTTGATATGTGGTCCGATGGAATTTTTGGAAACGATGTAACGCCAGGAGGAACTGTTTTTGAGAATCGTCCGCACATGACAACTGCGAAGGCAATGATGATAAACACTGCTGATCAATACCCATTCAACGGAACTACGGAGGATAAGACACGTACACACCAAGGATGGGGAATGCCCTCTGTGAAAAACTTATATGATTTACGAGATAATTTCTATATAATTGATGAATCAGATATCCTTGATCTCTTTGATGTATCAACACATATGGTTGCTGTGCAAAGTGGTTCCCCGTACCTTAAGGTGACTATGACGTATGCAGATCCGGCGGGAAATCCTGCTGTGCAAACACAACATCGAATTAATGATTTATCGTTGAAGGTTACTTCTCCGTCCAATGTTATTTACTGGGGAAACAACGGCCTGAAGACCGCGGTATGGTCACAACCAGATGGTGCTGCTGATACAAAGGATACGGTAGAATGTGTCTTTGTTCAAAACCCTGAAGGAGGGACATGGACCGTCGAGGTTTCTGCCGACGAAATTATCCAGGATTCTCATGTGGAAACACCAGAGTTAGATGCAGATTACGCCTTAGTTGTAAGCCCTGTTTTATCAGCTCCATTTCCACCACAAGTAAACGGAACAACTCAGGGGGACATCGGACGAGAGATAAATTTCACTTTCGTTACAACCGATCCGGGATATTCAGATGTCTACTACTGGGTAGATTGGGGTGATGGGAATATCGAAGAATGGTTCGGCCCCTATACCTCAGGATCCATTATCACCCGCTCACATGCTTGGTTAGCTACAGGTTCCTATGTAATTACAGCAAAAGCAAAAAACACATTAGGAAGTGAAAGCGGCTGGTCAGAACCTTTTTCCATCAGTATCATCGCACCACAACTCGAGATTAGTCCCATCTCAGGAGGGCTCTTTAAAATTAATTCAGTCGTTAAAAACACAGGTGCCATCAATGTTTCGGATGTTCAATGGAGCATCACTCTATCTGGTGGTGCGTTTATCGGTAAAATGACCAATGGAACAATCGCATCCATTGCAGCCAGTGGTGAACAGACAATCTCGTCAGGTCTAATCCTTGGATTTGGAAGAACCATCATAAAAGTGACAGCATCATACCCCTATGGCTATACCAGTAAAACACAAGTTGCAACGATACTTCTGTTTTTCATTAAAATATGAAGAACACCGCTTTCGTAAAACATGTAAATGTGTGGATTCCGTCCTAGATTATTAAGAGTGAACCAAACATTTACATAGGGATCGTAAAATCAATACCTGCATGAAAAGCTCATTACGTTGTCAATCATGTCATAATGAATATTCATCATCTGCACCAATATGGAAATGCGATTGCGGTGGATTGCTAAAACTAGATTTTCATGCTCGATTTCCACTTGATAAAATTCAAAAGAGAAAACCATCACTGTGGCGATATCGTGAAGCACTCCCTATTGAAGAGGATACACATATCGTCTCCTTTGATGAAGGATTCACCCCACTTGTGGAAGAACAGTTTTTTGGAAAAAAAGTCTTATTAAAACAAGATCATCTTTTCCCTAGTGGATCCTATAAAGATCGCGGGGCATCGGTGTTGGTTAGTAAGATAAAAGAAATGGGAATCAAAAAAGTCGTTGAAGATTCCTCAGGCAACGCTGGTGCTGCGATTGCGGCGTACTGTGCGAAAGCCACCATCGAGTGTCATATCTATGCATCTGAAAAAACCTCCTTAGAAAAACTTATACAGATCGAACAGTACGGTGCGTGTCTTCATAAAATTCCTGGTACTCGAGAGGATGCCACAAAAGCAGCATTACAACAAGGACAAACAACGTATTACGCAAGTCATTGCTGGAATCCTTATTTTTTCCATGGAACAAAAACATGCATCTTTGAAATAGTTGAACAACTCGGATGGAATATACCGGATAAAATTATTCTTCCCGTTGGCAACGGAACACTTCTTTATGGAGTATATATTGGTTTGAAGGAATTGCAAAAAGAAAAAATCATTGATACACTTCCGAAGATTATTGGAGTTCAAGCAGAAAACTGCGCACCGTTAGAAAATGCATGGAAGATGCATAGCGGAACAATAAATTATCAGGCAAAAAAAGAAACAATTGCAGAGGGGATTGCAATTAGCAACCCGATACATGGAAAAGATATTCTCTCTGCTGTAAAAGAAACAAACGGTGATGTCATTAGTGTAAACGAAAACGAGATTCTCGATGCATTATATTGCGCTCAACGAAAAGGATATTATATTGAACCAACGTCAGCGGTTGCCATCGCAGGTTTTCAAAATTACCCCATTAGAAAAACTGAAGTGGCAGTTGTACCCTTGACAGGACATGGTCTAAAAACATCACGAGAAACCTGAAGGAGATTCTCCCTCAGGACCTAACAGGATCATTGAAGAGACGATCTGATGTTTAGCCATTGAGTATTTTTGCGACTTCTTTTTCGTCAACATCGGTGATGTATGGGAGACCACTGATATCTGCTGCTTCTTTCGTAAGGGCTGCGATATCGTCTCTAGAAATGTAATCCAAGGTGAATTTTCGGCAACCAGCCATGATTTGTCGTAACCCTTGATGCAGTCGCTCCATGTATGTGTAAAGTCCGATAGCACCGGTAGGTAGTTTGTCAAAGTCTTTTCCATATTTTCTTTTTAATTCTGGTGCAGTAACAAAGATTTCTTCAGGGGTATTGCCGAATCGTTCGATATAGATTGGGACCATTGACTCGTTGATTTTCTTCCCAATGGTTTTTCCAACCATCGCTGCAGCAAGAGGCCCCCGTGCCATTCCAACGAGCTTAAAGTACGGAGCACCAAGAGCGAGCCCTTTGAGTATCTGATCTTCAAAAGTAAAACCACCAGCAATCGCAATATCAGGGACGTATTCCCCGTTCTTCGCAAGCTTATCCACATAATTGTAGAGCATAGAATGAAGTTCGACCGGTGGAATACCCCATTCGTTCATCATTCGCCAGGGGCTCATCCCGGTTCCACCGCCAGCAGCATCAACCGTAAGCAAATCGATTTTTGCTTTCGACGCATATTTCACCGCTTGTGCAAGTGCAACTGGTCGATACGCACCAGTCTTAAGGAAAACACGTTTCGCACCACAGTCACGGAGTTCTTTGACACGTTTCATAAACGCTGCCTCAGACACCATACCTACACGTGAATGTCGTTCGAACTCCCGGAAACTTCCTTTTTCAAACGCAGCAATGATATCCTTATCAGTTGGATCTGGGAGGACAATATACCCTCGTTTCTTCAATTCCTGTGCCCTCTTGAGTTCTTTAATTTTTACTTCACCGCCGATGTTCTTCGCACCCTGACCCCATTTCAGTTCAACGGCATCAACATTCAGATCTGAAATCGCATACTCATGGACACCAAGACCCGTATCCTCGACGTTCGCTTGAACAATAATTGCGCCGTACCCTTTCTGCTGCCATTTCTTATACAAACCAACACGCCATTCTAGGTCGGGTGAATGTTTCACTTTTCCTTTCACAAACTCAGCGTCAGGGTCCATACCGCAGACATTCTCACCAATTGTCAAGGGAATACCCGTTATCGCTGCACCAACCGCGAGACCTTCCCAGTTATTTTTCGCAATCGCAGTGGAGCCAAGACCAGGGATGATCATTGGCATCTTCACCTTTAATGGATTTTCCTTACAGACGGTTCGTTCCAGGTTCACATTAGAAAAAATCGCGCGATCACTATTGGTTTCAATACCCCATGCGCCAACAACTCCACCAAGGATCGTGAAATGAGACAAATCCACCGGGTAGATTTTTTGATTCGCCGATGTAATAATTCCAAACGGCTGCGGGTAGATCACTTCATGACCACGATAGGCTGATTTCCCTATCTCACACATGCCGATGCACCCATCGACACAGGTTACACACATCCCGCTTTGGTTATTAATCGATCCTTCGGTTCTGTTTTTACTTAGCGTTGCGGCAGATGCATTTACTTTCGTTAATGACATAATCTTTTACCTCCAAACATTTATTTTTTCTCCATTTTCTTTTTCTTTCTTCCTAATTCCTCATAACACCATCCACAAGTTTCAAGGAAGCACATTTTATCATCCTCTTCCTTTAAACACACCGGTTGAACATTCAAACACGCGTTACACAGATCTGTATCTGCATTTGGTCCCTGACAACGGAGCTCACATGCCGGACAAATATAGAGACAACCACCACAGGTTCGACAAACATCTGATTTGAGATCAAATGGCGTGGTGATCTTACGATTTTTACCACGGTTCACAAACCCGATTGCTTTTGCCATCATCTGCTCCTCGCACATCCGCACGCAGAGTCCACAGAGGATACAATCATTCATACGATCCACTTTGAATCGAACTTGTTTTACTTCCATTGCAGATGCAAGGTCTTGAACGGTTTTTGATGACGGACACATCGCTACTAACAATTCAACAAGCATCTTACGAGCGGATACTACCCGTTGAGAGTTCGTTCGAACAAACAAGCCTTGCTCAGCGGGATAGGTACACGAAGATACCAGTTTCGCGTTTTCGCCTTTCCCAATTTCAACAACACACAAACGACACGCGCCATATGGAGATAATCCTTCATGATGACATAACGTGGGAATTTCTATTCCATAGAATCGTGCAGCATCAAGCACTGTTGATCCTTCCTCTACCTGCACAGGAATCCCATCGACCGTCATCTCGATCATCGCGACACCTCCAGTGGTTTTTCCTTTTGAATTTTTTCTTGCAACTCAAGTTCAAGGTCACAGCGGAGACATCGTTTCGCTTCTTTCATCGCAAGCGCTTTAGTGAAAGATAACTCAACTTCGTCGAAACAACCTCGTCGTTCCTCAGGTAAGAGTGTCTTTGGCTTCTGCATTCGGTAACTTACTGGTTCTGCTTCGGGGTCAAAAAACGTATCAACTTTCTTATGCTCCCGCCAGGGATATTTCCTTGTTCTATCTTTCGTCAGATACTGATCAATGGTAACCGCGGTGCGTTCCCCAGATGCAATCGCGTTGATAACAGTTGCAGGACCCGAGACCACATCACCACCAGAAAATAACCCAGGGATACTGGTTCTTCCGTGTTTATCAGTTTTAATGGTCCCATCACGGTTCGTCTCCACATCAAGACCAGTAAACAACCCAGACACATCAGAGAACTCCCCAATCGCGGGAATCACAATGTCAGCATCAACAAAGAAATTACTGTTTTTCACTGGCATGGGTTTCTGCCGTCCTTCGGTGTCAAACTCCCCTGGCTTCATTTTAATACATTCGATACTTTTTACTTTTCCTTTCTCACCAAAGATTTTCTCAGGAGCGGTCAGAAATCTGATTATTACTCCCTCATGTTCTGCTGATTCTACTTCTTCTTTATATGCTGGCATTTCTCGCCTAGTTCGACGATACAGGATTGTCACGCCGCTTGCACCCATGCGAAGCATCGTACGAGCGGCATCGACCGCTGAATTCCCACCACCGATGACAACCACTTTCTTTCCGGCGGGTGACACCACAGGTTTGTCAAGATTAATATCAGAGAGCAAATCAACCGCCTGGATCACATTTTCCAGATTCTCCCCAGGGATACCAAGGTTTCTATCACCATACATTCCAACAGCGACAAAAAACGCCTGATACCCTTGTGACCACAACTGAGAAATGGTAATATCTTTCCCAACCTGTGTATTCAGTCTAATGTCAACACCTAGTTTCCTAATGTTGTCGATCTCTCGTTGCAACACAGTTTTCGGCAGTCGATATTCAGGGATTGCGACCGCCATCATCCCTCCAGCAACCGGGAGTTTTTCAAAGACCGTTGGTTTATATCCCAACCTGGCGAGGAAATATGCACAACTCAGACCAGCTGGTCCAGCACCAACAATCGCAACTCTAAACGGCATTGTGACATTCGGTTGTTTTACCACAGGATAGTCAATGCCATTCTCCTCATAATCTCCAATGAATCGCTTGAGTGATCGGATCGCAACTGGTTCATCAATCTGATTTCGCCGACATTTAAACATACATTGATGGTCGCAAATACGACCACAGACGGATGGAAACGGATTCGTATCTAACGCAAGTTCAAGAGCCTCAGTAAAACGTCCCTCACCGATTAATGAAATATATCCAGGTGCGTTCATACCAGCTGGACATGCGTTCTGACATGGTGAGATATACAAGTCTCGACAAACACCTGCAGGACATTTCCGGTCCATGATATGGGTCTCGTACTCATGATGGAAAAACTTAATCGTCGACAGTACTGGGTTCGCAGCGGTCTGACCAAGACCACACATCGAAGTATCTTTTACTGTCGTAGCGAGTTCTTTTAAAAGCTCAATGTCTCCTTCTTTACCTTGCCCTTTCGTAATATCAGTGACGATCTCCGCCATTCGTTTGATTCCTTCGCGACACGAGAGACATTTCCCGCAGGATTCATCTTGAAGAAATTCAAGGAAATATCGAGCGACATCCACCATGCAGGTGTCCTCGTCCATCACCACCATACCGCCAGATCCCATGATGGAGCCTGCTTCTTTGAGTTTCTCATAATCAATCGGCGTCTCAAGCAGTTCTTTGGGGATACAACCGCCAGATGGACCACCGGTTTGCACTCCCTTGAAGGCTTTTCTCTCAGGGATACCACCCCCGATACTGTAGATCATTTCTTTGAGTGTTATTCCCATCGGGACTTCGACAAGACCGGTATTGTTGATCTTTCCAACAAGAGAGAATATTTTGGTCCCTTTGCTTTTTTCAGTTCCGATGCCTGCAAACCATTTTGATCCTTTATTGATAATAAGAGGGATATTTGCCCATGTCTCTACATTGTTGATGTTTGTTGGTTTGTTCCAGAGTCCTTTTTGTGCAGGGAACGGAGGACGTTGTCGAGGTTCACCTTTTTTGCCCTCGATAGAAGCGATGAGCGCAGTTTCTTCCCCACAGACAAATGCACCTGCCCCTCGCGATATGGTTATATCAAAATTAAACTGTGAACCCAGGATATTGTTTCCCAAGAGCCCATACTGTCGAGCTTGTTTTATCGCGTGTTCTATTGTCTTTACTGCAAGCGGGTATTCGTCCCTGATGTACATGATTCCCTGACTCGCACCCATTGCGTACGCACCGATAATCATTCCTTCGATGATACTATGTGGGTTTCCTTCCAACAACCCCCTATCCATGTATGCGCCAGGGTCTCCTTCATCGGCATTGCAAATAACGAATTTTTTATCGCCCTTTGCTTTCCTGCAGAGCTCCCATTTAAAACCAGTGAGGAAGCCTGCACCACCTCGACCACGTAACCCTGATTTTGTTATTTCCTCGATAACCTTCTCTGGCTTCATCGAGGTGATAACTGTATGGAGAGAAGAGTACCCTTGGATCTTAAAATAATCTTCAATCGACTGAGGATCAATCCGTGCGTTATTTGCTATGATATTTCTGGTCTGTTTTTGATAAAAAGGAATGTTCTTTTCTTTATCTATTTTTTTATTAGATTCCTTATCAGTGTATAACAAACGGTCAATTATTTTATTTTTTAGAACGGTTTGGGAGACAATCTCAGGAACATCTTTCGGTTGTACTTTAATATAAAAAACATCTTGAGGTAAAACAGTTAAATACGGTTCAATCTCACAAAAACCATGACAGCCTGTTACTTTGATGTCTATTTTTTTCTCAAGGCTATGGCGTTTCAATTCCCTACGAAACGATGTGACAATTTTATCAGCACCGCGTGCAATTCCACAGGTCCCGGTCGCAATGACGATTTCTGGTTTTTTATCCTTTTGAGAGGTCTTTAAATATTTTTCCAAATCAGCAGGTGTTTTTATCTTATTCATCAGCATGCTTCCTATTTTCTTTTATACTTCTTGAGAATAGATGGAACTTTTTTTGAATTCATATGACCATGGTATTTTTTATCGATTACAACAACAGGTCCTAATGCACACGCACCTAAACACCGAACAGTTTCAAGGGTAAAGTTTTTATCAGGAGTTGTTTCCTCGACATCAATATGTAATTCATTTTGTAATTCTTGTAAAACTTTTGGACCACCTCGTACATGACAGGCGGTTCCGCAACACGCTGTTACCACATGTTTTCCCCGTGGTTTGAGACTAAACGATTTATAGAAGGTTGCTAGGCTGTAGACATCGATGAGTGGAATGTTAAGTTTTTCAGAAACATATTTCAGGGTTTCCATAGGGAGCCAACGATGTTCTGCTTGGATATCCTGAAGAATTGGTATTAGTGAAGATTTTTTGTAATCATGTTTTTTGAGAATTCTATCGATATCTAACGTTTTCATGTAACTTGTCCCCCGTTAGTTGATTTTTGAATCTTTAATCTCTTTTAATACCTTACGATAAAATGTAATACGTAAGAATAATAATTACCAAC
This sequence comes from Thermoplasmatota archaeon, assembly GCA_035527635.1. Classification (GTDB taxonomy): domain Archaea; phylum Thermoplasmatota; class E2; order DHVEG-1; family DHVEG-1; genus SM1-50. The sequence goes on from DATLAF010000073.1 coordinate 13,709, forward strand.
AGATATTCATCCGTCCTCTTCTTCTCTTTTTCCTTTTTAATACATAGATTTTAATAATGGAGGACGATACGGACCACGAACATTTGGAGGCTGCCTTTATGGATGAAAACGTGAAAGTGTTCATGGAAAAAGTCATGGAAAAAAATCCTGGTGAAAAAGAATTTCATCAAGCAGTTCAAGAGTTTGCAGAAAGCGTCATGCCATTTATTGAAAAAAATCCGAAATATAAAAAAGCAAAGATTCTGGAACGAATGGTTGAACCTGAACGTACGATTATGTTCCGTGTTCCTTGGGTCGATGACAAAGGGGAAATCCAGGTGAACCGTGGGTATCGTGTCGAGTTTAACAGCGCAATTGGACCCTATAAGGGCGGTCTGCGATTCCATCCTAGTGTCAATTTAAGTATTTTAAAGTTTCTTGGTTTTGAGCAGATCTTCAAAAACAGTCTTACTTCACTGCCCATGGGTGGTGGGAAAGGTGGTTCTGATTTCAATGCTCGAGGAAAATCAGACATGGAGATCATGCGATTCTGCCAGTCCTTTATGATGGAGTTATTTCGACATGTAGGACCAAACACTGATGTACCTGCTGGTGATATCGGTGTTGGTGGCAGAGAAATTGGATATCTGTTTGGTATGTACAAGAAATTACGCAACGAGTTTACAGGTGTTCTGACAGGAAAGGGGGTAAACTGGGGAGGAAGTTTGATTCGACCAGAGGCAACCGGTTATGGCGCTGTATATTTTGCATCGGAAATGCTGAAATCGAAAAACGACAGTTTTAAAGAAAAAATTGTTACCGTATCGGGTTTCGGCAATGTCGCCTGGGGATGCGCATTAAAGATTAACGAGCTTGGTGGTAAAGTCGTGACACTCTCTGGCCCAGATGGATACATCTATGATAAAGATGGCATCAAGGGAGAGAAAATCGAATATATGCTTGAAATGCGTGCCTCAAATAATGATTGTGTTGAGGATTTTGCGAAGAAATTCAATGTTCCATTCTACGCAGGGAAGAAACCCTGGGATGTCAAATGCGATATTGCAATGCCCTGTGCAACACAGAACGAATTAGATCTTAATGATGCGAAAATATTAGCGAAGAATGGTTGCATCTTGGTTGTTGAGGTTTCCAACATGGGCTGCACGTATGATGCTGCGAAATTCGCAACCGAGAAAATGATATATGCTCCGGGGAAAGCAGTCAATGCCGGTGGTGTTGCAGTCTCTGGTCTTGAGATGACACAGAACAGTATGCGGATGAACTGGACAGCTGAAGAAGTAGACAAGCACTTACATCAGATCATGAAGAATATCCATGAGGCATGCGTGAAATATGGAAGAATTTCCAAAGATAAAATCGATTATATTGTAGGAGCAAATATCGCAGGATTTGTCAAAGTCGCTAATGCGATGCTTGACCAGGGAATCGTGTAACCACACGATTTTTTTCTTTTTTTTATTATCTCCATTCCTCCGATTCCTTCAAATACAAACGATATGATGTACGGATGATCCACTATGAAAAAAAAATATGGTGGTATTACGTAAAGGATCCGAGGAAGATCTTGATGCATTTTTTGATTTATACTGGATTTCATCACTTGAACATACCCATTACACTGGTATGCTTGATACTCTGAAACGTAAAGAAAAATGCCAGGAATATATAATCAACCGTCAACGTGAATTATTAGATAATCCAAACCATGTGTTCCTTGTTGCCGAAGATAAAAAAAAGGTCATAGGTATGATCACGGGTCATATAGGAGAACGAGATGAGGCACGAGTTTATGCGATTGAACAGATAGGATTTATCGATGAAGTCTGTGTTCACCCAGATTATCGGAACAAGGATATTGGACAAAAATTACTTGATGCAATTCTTGATAAATTATATGTAGAAGACATCGGATTTGTCGGGGTTGGTGTCGCATTTAAAAACCCAGCAGTTCATTTCTATAAATCATGTGGTTTTATACTTGAGGGGATGTGGCTGATCCAACAAAAAAAATCTCGTACTAAGAAACAACGAAGAAAAAAATAGAAGCAAGTTCATTGTATTTCTTCAAATTCGCCTAGTCGTTTATTTTTTATAACGTTGTCACAGGTAAAATATCGTCCATTCATAGAAATGTATACCCCGGGTGGTAGGGTTTGAACAAAGGCAAGCGCGCTTCCGAGATTGAATAATCCGTCGGAACTGCCGAATCGATAGGGAACCATTGCCCCAGTGAGAACAATGGTTTTATCTTTGATTGCTTCGCCTAATTGTTTTGCAGTTTCAGCCATGGTGTCTGTCCCATGAGTGATGACTATTTTGTCCTCCTCTGCATTTTTACAATTCTCGACAATAATGGTTCTATCTTGATCTTTCATACTCATGCTATCAATCATCATCAACGTTCGTAGATCAATGTCGAGTCGACAGTGGCCTAGCTTCAGCATCTCAGGAAGGTGTGTATCACGGAAAAAGAGTTTTCCTTCTATTTCATCGTATTCTTTGTCGAATGTTCCACCGGTGACAAATATTTTGATTGTCATTTATTCAACCTGATATCTCATAGTTTAATTCGTTTGATGATTGTTTTTCTAAGCTTTTTTTCCGTTATTGATAAAATCGGTAACTGGGAGAGTTTCTACTGAGATGATATCATCCAATTTTTTGATCTTATCCTCGATAATGTAACCGATGGTTTCTGAATTATCAGCTTTGACCTTAAAAATCAAATCATATTCACCAACAAGTGGATGAGCTTCACAAATATCTTCAAGATAATTTGATTTATAATACACATCACGAGCATGTCCGGGGGATGTTTTGATGAGTACGTATGCTATTGCCATTTTTATCGACCTCTTTTCAAAATATAGTCGACATGAGTGTTATTTTCTTTATAAATTTTACTATAATGTCCGTAATTTATATTTAAAATTGGACAAAATAGGTATTTTTAAAATAAAAATACTGAAAATTTAGAAGCATCACTGACAAACAAAAGAATATTATAGAAAAAATTAATACAATGTTTGAAATACCATCGTATATTGATCATCATATGTCGGAAAATAAAATTGATCAAATTGATATTCAAATATTGAGACTACTGCAAGGAGATGCTAGAAAATCCTTTAAAGAGATTGCTACACAATGCGGAGTTTCCACAGATATCATTAAAAATCGTTTTAATACAATGGAAAAAAAAGGAATTATCCGTGGTACAACGATTGTAATTGATCCGAAACAACTCGAAAAAAAACACTTGGTTTTTCATTGGGATACAGGTAACACATCCTTATTCGGTTCAGGTTCTCAACATGGTAAAACGAATATCTGGGATGTGCGTAGTGACACGAGCAATTGGACGCTATGATATCGAAGCGATAGCGATACTAGACGACATCGAAAAAATAGGGATCACGAAGAGTACAATTGGCGATTTCCAACAGGTAAAGAATGTCGACGTTGATATTTTAGTTGATAAACCGCTTTTGTACCCCAAGAATTTTGAACTTGATTAGGAGTAAACTATGGAAGTAGATACAATTGATATTGCCATTATAGAAGCGCTCAAAAAAGATGCGCAAACTTCTTTTCGTGAGATTGCGAGATTATTGAAAGTATCTCCTGATACTATCAGTAATCGTTTTGAACGATTAAAAAAAGAAGGAGTGATCATTAGTTCCACCGTCGTTATTGATCCATCGAGGATAGGCTATTCCTTCATTGCACGGTTTGGGATCAATGTAAAACCTGCGTATTCTCCTCAAGTTCTTGAAAAAATTATCCAATTACCAAGTGTTATAGTTGCTTCAAAATTAGTCGGTAGTCATGATGCAATAGCCATTAGTGTCGTGAAAGATTTTCCTCATCTCTGCGGACTTAGAGATACAATTTTAGAAATGCCATATGTTGAAAAAGTAGAAGTTGGAATGTGGATAGAAACTATGGAATTATGTCCACATTATTTCTTAATTTAATCCATCCTATCCATTCGATGTGCGCTTAATTTTTTATATGGATTTCGATATGTACTTTAATTCTTCAAGAATGCTTTGATCTTGCTTGTTTCAATCGTGATAAAAGAGATGTTCAAAGAATTCTGCATGTTCATGGGCTTCTTTGTAACTCATCGCATGGGAAATCATTAAATCAAGTTCAGCGTACTCATGAGCAAGAATACTTTTTCTCCGCGCTGGATCGGCATAGACGTTTTCTCTAATCCATATCTCGTTCTCTGGTATTTTATATCGTAAATGCAGCGGAAGCTCATTTTGAGGAACCAAACCATGGAGCGCGATGTAATCACTCATCTCTTCGTTGCTTTTTACAACGACTTTGAAAAATAATCAGGGTTCATGGGTCCATACTGATTTTATGATTTGCTGGCAGACCGCTTTCTGTGTTGTTCCGAGACGGTCGGAAGAGGAACCGTCAGTAGCGGATGATTGTTCAGGAGAACTCTCTTTTGTATCTTCCTTTTTATTCTGCTCATCACGCTCATCATTCATTGAGAGTCCTCTACGTCCAATCCATCAGCTTCGCGCTGAGTCTTTTGCATCTCATCGTCCCATATTAGGTATTTCGTATGGATTATTTAAAAACATCTCACTGGCAAACAGATTCTTTTTTGTGTGTCATGAAAAAATTTTATTTAATGATACGTCCTTGCAAATTTCCACAAAAAAATTCTAATAGTGTCAGCTGTTTGATTGTAGGGATTATATCTTGATGATGTGATGGCATGAAAGTAGAAGAGGCAGGTTTTCGGAGTTCACGAATCCAAGATGATTTTGAAGGAACCTATGATCTTGGTACTCAAATCTACCATACCCTCATGCCCTATCGAGTTAAAGACATTCTTATTGCCTCTAGTTTATATGATGCATTTACAATCGAGGAAGAAGGATTAATTGCAGAACTCGTCATCGGTCAGTATCAGCATCTCCTGCTTAGCCAACCACCCCGAGTGACTCGTGTTTTTTCAGGAGAGAAAGCGCTCCAGAAAATCAAGGAACATCGGTATGATTTGATTATCACCATGGCAAAAAATATCGGGATGGACCCATTTGAGTTCGGAAAAAAAATCAAGAAACTTCATCCTGATCTGCCGATTGTCTTACTCGCAACGGATCGTGCTGATATCAACCAGTTCCAGGATCGCGAAGATGTCAAAAAAGGCGTTGATAAAATCTTTGCTTGGACGGGGGATCCTACGCTCTTTCTCGCAATTATCAAGTATATAGAGGATAGCATAAATGTTCGATATGACACAGTCAATGGGAATGTTCGCGTTGTGATAATGGTAGAAGATTCTATCTATGATTACTCAATGTTTCTCCCAATCTTATATACTGAAGTAGTACAGCAGACACGAAGATCTCTTTCTGAGGATTTAAATGAGATGCAACGACAGTTGCGTCGAAGGGCGCGACCAAAAATTCTGCTCGTAGAAACATTCGAAGAAGCTATGTATTATTATAGAAAATACAAAGATTATATTCTTGGGATACTCTCAGATGTCTCATTTAAAAAGGATGGTAATGCAAATCCAACAGCAGGATTCGAGTTTGTGCGAAAGATTCGGAAGGATTCGGTTCATCTACCAATCATGATGCAGTCTACCGATCTTGTCAACCGGGAGAAAGCTGATGTATTAGATGCATATTTTTTACATAAGAAATCTCCGACACTGGTGCAAGACTTCCAACACTTTCTGGTTAATCATCTAGGGTTTGGTGATTTTGTATTCTTGTTACCAAAGGATCCAAAATTACAGAAAAAGAAGGCGGGGTACCCAGATTTTGAGGAATTACACGTACAA
>DATLAF010000074.1:0-5347 GCA_035527635.1 Thermoplasmatota archaeon
ATTTTGTAATTATTCCTTCCTTAAAAACATATCCTCAGAAAAAAAAACGGTAGGAGAGCATTGACACGATTTTAAGATCATGAAATGTAATTGTTATTTTTTTTCATTAAGTCTATATCCATTTGCATTTACCTTGGTCTACATCCCAAAAATAACATTTATCTTCTGTGCAATCTTGAGGTTCTGCAGTAATAGATACCATAGGGCATTTCATATTCTTTTCTCCTCAAATTACAATTTAAAACAATTCCATCCTTAAAAACATATCCTCAGAAAACAAGGGTGGGAAAGCATTGTAACGGTTTAAAAAAAGAAAAAGATAAGGATTTCTTAGTATCCCAGTATGTGTCGTAGTATTGGGAACGCATGGGGGAATTGCTCTATGAGTCTCTCCCAGAACGTTTGGAATGGTATGTTGTAAGAGCAGGGCATTGTCACCGTAAGCGTTCCCCAATCGCTTTCCATATCGTGAATGTCTTTTGCTTTAGTTTGGATTGTAAAAGTCCCTTTCGAACTCCACGAATGGTTTTTGGTTTGTGTAGCACCAGAGGCATATGGACCAAACCATCCGGTATTCGTAGAATCACCCCAATCAACGTAGTATGATACTTGGTCTCCATCTGCATCAGTAGAAGTAAATGTGTAAGGATATGATGTACCGACGTCACCATTTATTGTTCCAGTTATTGATGGAATATTTGGAGCTTGATTTGAAAAATCAAAAATATATGCTGACCCTGCGTCAACCCCATTGGTGTTATCCTCTGCATAAGCACCTGAGATAGCCGTGTTACTACTAATTGAAACTCCCCAACCAAAATAATCACCATCTGCAGCATCACCTGATGTCAATTTTTGTTGTTCCTCGGGCTGTACCAATATCATCTTCGTCAGGTGAAGAAGCAATTATTTCATCTCCATCAACCGATACAGATGTCCCAAATCCGTCTGATCCAGCTGCGTCACTTGCTGTAATTTTTTGTGTTTCTGTCATACTTGCCCATCCAGTACCTGGTTTTTCGAAAATATAAGCCGCCCCTGCACCGTTTGCGGCTGAATCATGACCTGGTGAACCACAGATTACATATTCATCATCTATAGCAACTGATATGCCAAAGAGATCAGCTGTCATACCATCTGAAGCTGTAAGTGTTCCTTTACCATACCACGAAGATCCTTGTAATTCGTATATATGTGCAGCCCCAATATTACTATTTGTTCCATACGCACCCATTATAACACAGGGCATGCTAATAGAAACAGACCAACCCAACTTGTTACTACCAGTAGCACCTACTTTTGTCATTTGCGCCCATACGGTACCTGTTCGTTTGAAAATATATGAAAAACCTTGGTTACTATTTTTTCCTGGTGCACCAATAATTGCGTATTCTCCATCAATTGAAACTGATTTGCCAAAGAGGTCACCATCTTCAGTATCCCCTGGTGTCAATTTTTGTTGTTCTGTCCAAGAACTACCAGAACGGTAGAAAACATATGCTGCTCCTCGATCTGTACCACTACCATCCTCCTTATGTGCTCCAACGATTGCATAGTCTCCATCAATTGAAACAGACCATCCAAACTCATCATCGGATTGAGCATCTGATGCAGTCAACTTTGCTTGTTGCGACCAAGAAGCACCTCCATATACAAAGACATATGCTGAGCCAGCGTTTGTTTTTCCACCAAAATCGTCTAAATATGCACCAACAATGGCATCATAACCATTTATTTCAGCGGAGCAGCCAAAACGTTCATTTACTGTGCCATCTGCGGCAAGTAACTTTTGAGATTCTGTCCATCCTCTTGAAGTATTTTCAGTATTATTTACCTTTATTGCAACTGAAAATGCAACAGTGGAAGTCAACAGCATACATACTAAAATTCCTACTATTTTCTTTTTCATAGAAGCATTCCTCTCCTGTTTAAACAGGTTAAACATACATATGACTTTATTTTATTTAAATGTTTGGAACCAATAAAAATACAAAACAACGGAGGCAAGCATTGACACGGTTTTAATACTCAAAGGTTTTTTGTGCGAAATCAAAATGATAAAAAAGAAAAAGAAAGAAAGGGATTAGTAACCCAAGAGGTGTCGTAGTATTGGGAACGCGTGTGGGAACCGCTCTAGTATTCTTTCCCAGAACCAGTGCATTGGTATCTTATACGAGGTGGGCATACTGACTTCCAGGGTTCCCCAGTCGCTTTCTGCGTCATGGACATCCCTTGCTTTCGCTTTGATAAGATAGGTTCCCTTTACAGACCATGTGTGAGTTGCTGTTGCTTCTTCACCTGATGCAAATGGGCCAATGCAAACCTCTGGTGTACCATCACTCCAATTTATGCAATAATAAATGTCATCTCCATCTGGGTCTACGGCTGTGAATGTGTACGTGTATTCTGTTCCTATTTTGCCATTTGTTTGACCGTCGAGAACAGGAGTATCCGGTGGATTATTAACATAAATCTCGGCTAGACCAGAACCGATTATCCATGACATATTTATAGCGATAGCTGTAACATTCATGATATTTGTTGGGGCGAAATTCTTAGCTGGAATATCCACTTGAAACTCGAACATGCTACTCTCACCGGGTAGTAACTCGCATATGAAATCTTCTGGGATAATATTCCAACCTTGTTGATCTGTTGCAGTGACATGGTATGTGTTTGGTATGAAGATGAAATTAGATATTTCAAATTCTACGGCTACAGAACTACCTGAATTTCCTGCAAACGTATCATGCATTCCGACATAGACACCAAAAGGTTCAATACTAGGGTTTTCGTAAAAAACACCATATGAGGCAAGCCCGTCATCATCGGAATCAAGTCCAATATTTGGGAATGGAGCTAGTATGTATAACGCTAGACCAGATGGGTCGATCATTGTAGGCACACCAAAACCCAATAGCATAACTGTTAGATCGTTATGTATCTGCACGAGTGTTTTTCCATTTGTAGGGGTCATAGCAAGAAAACCGCCGGCATCAATAGTTACAGAACCAATGGTGGGCGTGCCCATGAAACTAAAAGCTGCTAACGAAGCGGTTGTACCATGAACGAATTGTCCATCAGTTGAGCTACTTGACCATTTATTTATATTACCATTAGCTGCTGTTACCTTCACGTTTGAACCTGAACTTGTTGCACTTAACGGGCAACCATTTCTTTTATTAATTTCTTCTTTCATTTTTTCTGCTTTTTGAGCAGGAGTCATTCCTGGGTTTGTAGGTATTGAGAATGTCCAAGTACCATTACGATATGGTGTACCGTTTGGTGTTGTCCCAGTATGGGTAATATGAATAGTCCATTTTCCATTCTTGGTTGGTTGCCCTGCAGTAACGTTAAAAGTATTGCCTCTTGATACATTCGTTGTTTGTTCTTCATTTGTAGTCGTTCCACTTATAGTTATAAAACTAGTTCCCAGTAACAAGGTTATTAATCCTATTACTACTATTCTTGTGTATAATTTATTTTTCATCTTTTCTGCCTCCTGATGATATTTTGAAACATCAGGAGTGATTTAAAAGTTTCCCCTGATAAAATAGGTCAAGACTTGTTATCCTGAAGTTTCATTTAAATGTTTGGAAAAAATAAAATTTATATCGGATTGCAAACATTATCTTGCTTTACTCTTGTAAAAATTTGTATTTTTACGGTCCTATTTTCTAAATGGCACATGGTCGTTCCCATTTAAGCCAGGTGTACGATTCATTAACAAATATATCTTCTGATGGTGGTGAAACATCTTGCCATGAGGTATAGCTCCAGTTTAAATATTCTGATGACCCTCCACCAACGGTCAAGGTAAAAAGAGTATTGAAATGAAGACCGAAATAAAAATGTCTTAACCATGCATAATCATCCCATGTTACATCCACGGGCACCCAACCATAATTTGGAAAATAAATTTCTACAATTCTATGATATATGGTATCAATATGTGGCGGTTCTTCTTTGTACAATGTACCTCCATTATATCTTGCTGGTATGCCTGCAGCTCGGCAAAGAGCGATAAAAGCATAACAGTACTCCGAACATGAACCGTTACCACGTTTTAACACCGTAACAGCATCATCCCATCTATCATCGAGAATATATTCCAAATGATCAATAACGTACTTGTGTAACTTCATGACCCTCAATAATACATTTTTGGTGTCACCCACGACATCGTGTACGATTTCTTGTATATAGGGATCATTGATTTGGTATTGAGAGTCATCAACAGTATACTTTTCCAGTATATCTTCAGGAATCACCCCATGAACCTTCCAGGGGAGTACCATATACCGCACAGTGTATGCTGTGGCATTAGCCTGCCAAGAGAAGGATATAGTATGGCCTGGTGAGAGAGTATAAGTATAATAGGCAACAGTTTGACCCCACCGATCTGTTGCAAAGCCATCAGGAACAGAATGGTAGGTTATTGGGCCTTGAATCTCTTGATTTGTATAAGAGTCTGGCTGTGCTAAATAAGTCGTAATATTAACGGTTGTGTTCCCTCTGTTTGTTACGGTCATGTCATATCTAACGGTTATTTTTTTGGGATTCCAACGGAAAAACAACTCTCGTTCAGAACCTATGGCCTCATCGCCATCGAAAATATTTTTTAAGGGAAATGATTCTATCGGTTTACCACATCCTACTGAGGGTATGCTCGTAAATATAAGAATAACGGTTAAAACAATTACCGTAGTTCTAAACCAAACAAGTTTCATAGTGATTACCTTTTAGATGATAATATGCAAATTACATATCATCAACAACATAGATTATATCTCTTGATTGAAATCCAATCTCCTCACTTATATTGTCACTGCTAACCGGGATGATACTTGTTCCAATAAACAACATTATTATTCCAAAAACTAGACTTTTTCTCGCTATCCCCTTGTTCATGTTTTATTCCTCCCCTGATAATCAGGTCAAGGTTGTTATCCTGTAGTTTCATTTAAATGTTTGGAAACAATAAAAATAAGAGGTCAAGCATTGACACGGTTTTAAGACATGTTAATAATGGTTTTAATGAGAAACAAATAATAAAAAAAAGAGGAAGGGAAGTTGTTTCCTTAGAGGTTTCTATTGCCCCTATTGTTCACTACGATTTTTTGATGAAGAATAATATTACTGTTGCATTCTGTGATGTTGTGGCTGTGTCTGCAGTGATTGTGATGACTGTTTTCCCGAAACCAATGATTATTCCTGAGGAGATTGTTACTGAGTTACCGGCGGCGATTGTAGGAATGGTTCCTTTCGTTGTTTTTCCAAGTAGGAGGATGCCTCCTGAGAGATTAATCCACCATGGGACGTTCGTTGCTGTAGATGCTCCGTTGTT